>JANNJX010000808.1:0-2557 GCA_031396005.1 Burkholderiales bacterium | reverse complement strand
GTTGGTGACGTGCGGGATCACCTGCACCGTCTTGCCGAGGTAATCGCCGCGGCGCTCCTTCTCCAACACGGCCTTGTAGATCTGGCCGCTGGTGAAGTTGTTGCTGCGGCGCATGCGCGTCGTGATGAAGCGCTCGTAGTGGCCGAGGTCGAGGTCGGTTTCGGCGCCGTCGTCGGTGACGAAGACCTCGCCGTGCTGAAACGGACTCATCGTGCCCGGATCGACGTTCAGGTACGGATCGAGCTTGATGAGGGTGACCTTGAGGCCCCGCGATTCGAGGATCGCG
The DNA here is from genome assembly GCA_031396005.1 of Burkholderiales bacterium. GTDB lineage: Bacteria > Pseudomonadota > Gammaproteobacteria > Burkholderiales > Burkholderiaceae_C > CADEEN01. The sequence goes on along the minus strand of JANNJX010000808.1, from coordinate 2,271 downwards.
GCCAGGGATGCCGACGCGATGCCCTTGCCCAGAGAGGACACCACACCGCCGGTGACGAAGACAAACTTGGTCATGTCGTGCGACACGGCGAGGAAGACATGTCGCGCGTGCCCAGGTGGTGAAAACCAATTATAGGCATCGCCTTCTGCGTGATCGACGGGCTTACATCGACGCGATGGCGCGCAGCACGGCGGCGGCCGCATCGTCGGGATGCTCCATCGGAAACAGGTGCGTGCCGGGTTGTATCCAGAAGCGTTCGCCGGTCAGGCGCCGCGTCGCTTCGAGGCCGGCCTGGCGCGCTTCGGCCGATCGCTCGCCGCCGATGTAAGCCACGGGGCATTGCAGGCGGTGGCGCAGCAGCAGCGGGCCGAGGTGATCAGGCAAAGTTTCGTAGATGCGTGCTTCGACGCTGCGATCGAAGTCGAGCCGCCACTCGTTGCCGTCGGCGGCGAAGGCGCTGGCCACATAGTCGTCGAGCAGGCGCGGGTCCCAGCGTGCGAACACGGCCTTGCGCGCAAAGTGTTCGCGCACCGCCTCGCGCGATGGCCAGCGGTAGCGCCTCGTGCGCGCCACGCGGCCGGGCGTGATGCGCGGCGCCAGCCGCGCCGCCTTGGCCATGCGCCAGGTGTGCGCGCGCCAGCCGGCCACCACGGGCGAGTCGAGCAGCACGATGCCGCGCGCGATCTGTGGCCGCTTGCTGGCTGCGAGCAGGCTGACCATGCCGCCCAGCGAATGCCCGACCAGGACCGCCGGCTCGCTGACGTGAGCTGCGACGAATTCGAGCAACTGATCGCGCAGATGCGGCCAGTTGTTGGTCACCGGAAAGCGCGGGTCGTGGCCATACCGTGGCAGCGCTTGCACGTCGAAGCCGGCATCGCGCCAAGCGTCGAACAGAACGCGGTAAACGCCGGCGGGGAAGCTGTTGGCGTGAGAGAAGACGATGACGCCGGCCACTCAGACGATCTTTTCGCCGGGCTCGCCGATCTTCTTCATCGGCGGAAAGCGCTTGGACGGCACGAGCAGCGGGTGCGTGGCCTGGCCGCCGTCCCATTGCGGCTCGTCGATGCTCTCGAAAACGCGGTGCAGCTTTTCGCCCCAGGTGCTGCGGATGAACTGGAAGTACGGGTTGTGCTCGTCGATGCAGACGAAATGGTCGCTCTTCAACTGGCCGGCGCGATAGACCAGCAGGTCGAGCGGCAGGCCGACGCTGAGGTTGGACTTGAGTGTGCTGTCCATCGACACCAGCGCGCATTTGGCGGCCTCGTCGAGCGGCGTGGCGGTGGTGATGACGCGGTCGAGGATCGGCTTGCCGTACTTGCTCTCGCCGATCTGGAAGTACGGCGTCTCGCGCGTGGCTTCGATGAAGTTGCCCGGCGAGTAGACGAGGAACATGCGCATCGCCTCGTTGCCTATCTGGCCGCCGAGGATGAAGCTGGCATTGAAGTCGATGCCCGAGGCCTTGAGCGCCGGGCCGTCTTGCGCATAGACGCGGCGCACCGTGCTGCCGAGCACGCGCGCGGCGTCGAACAGGCTGCTGCAGTTCCAGATCGTCAACCCTTCTGCGCCGTCCTTGCCGGCGTCGATCTTCTCGACCTGCAGCAGCTCGCGCACCGATTGCGAGACCGACAGGTTGCCCGCCGACAGCAGCACCATGAAGCGCTCGCCCGGGCGCTCGTAGATCATCATCTTGCGAAAGCTGGCGACGTGGTCGAGACCGGCGTTGGTGCGCGAGTCGGAGAGGAAGACGAGGCCCGCGTCGAGGCGGATGCCGATGCAGTAGGTCATAGTTTTTTCAGGCGGTAGAGGGCGTCCAAGGCTTCGCGCGGCGACAGGCTATCAGGATCGAGATCGGCCAGCGCGTCTTCGAGCGCCGAAGGTGTTGCGGCCGGTGCCGCTGCCGGCGCAGCGAACAGATCGACCTGGGCCTGCCCGTCGCGCTGCTGCGCTTCGAGCGCATCGAGCGCGGCGCGCGCCTGGCGCACGATGGCGGCCGGCATGCCGGCCAGTCGCGCCACTTGCACACCGTAGCTCTTGCTCGCCGGGCCGGGCTGCACTTCATGCAGGAAGACGATGTCCTTGCCCGCACTCTCGGCGGCGCTGACATGCACGTTGATCGCGCCGCCGTGTTTTTCCGGGAACGCGGTGAGCTCGAAGTAGTGCGTGGCGAAGAGCACGAACGAGCGGTTCTTGTCGTGCAGGTGCGAGGCGATCGCGCCGGCCAGGGCCAGGCCGTCGAAGGTGCTGGTGCCGCGGCCGATCTCGTCCATCAGC
>JANNJX010000804.1:0-3343 GCA_031396005.1 Burkholderiales bacterium | reverse complement strand
GCCGCTGTCGATGGCGTGGCTCTTGTGGCCGGCGTCGATCACCGCACGATCGGCGCTGCGGCTCATCACCTGGCTCTTGACGAACAGCGCGTGCTCGAAACGAGGCGCGCCGGGCAGCGCCTCGTTGTCGGCGTAGTCGCGATCCATGAAGAGGTAGGAGCCGCATTGCAGTTCGCCCCAGGCGCCACTCGCCGCTTCGAGCATGAAGCTGCCGCTGCCGGCGCCGCTGACGAGCGGGCAGGCGATGCCCGCCGCGGCCAGCGCGGCCAGCGCTTCTTGCACCGCCCGTGCGGCAGCGTCGATGGCCGCGCCGCGATCGGCCACGCTGCGCACGTGCTGCGCGCGGCCGTGGTAGGCCTGCACGCCGGCAAAGCGCAGGCCATGCGCCACGACGCTGCCGGCCACCATTGCCGCCGCGCGCGGTTGCACGCCGCAGCGGCCATGGCCGACGTCGATCTCGACGAAGACATCCGCCCGGCTGCGCGCGGCGTGAAGGGCGGCGGCGAGCCGCTCCACGCCGAGCGCACTGTCGACCGCGATCGCCAGCGCGGCCTCGCGCGCCAGCACCGCCACACGGGCCAGCTTCGCCGGATCGACGACCTCGTTGGTGATGAACAGATCGCGCACGCCCTGCGCCGCCAGCGCCTCGGCCTCGCTCGTCTTCTGCACGCAGACGCCGACGGCGCCTTGCGCGATCTGCGCTTTCGCGATCCAGGCGCTCTTGTGCGTCTTCGCATGAGGGCGCAGGCGCAAGGCCCGCCGGCGCGCGAACGCGGCCATCGCTGCGAGGTTGCGCTGCATCGCGTCGAGATCGATCACCAGCGCCGGCGTGTCGATCGAGGCGACGCCCTGCCCGACCAGACGGTTCATAAGAAACTTTCGCGCTTCGCGCTGCGGTGCGAGCCCCTTCGCAGCGGCCGGGCGGGGGACCTCAGACAACCTTCGCGCTTCGCGCTGCGGTGCGAGCCCCTTCGGAGCGGCCGGGCGGGGCTCACGCCGTGGCCTCGTCGATCGCGGGGCCGATGAGGTGCCGGTTGTCGTTCCAGCCGACCATCGTGAAGCCCTGCTCGCCGTGCAGCACGCGGTTGATGCTGGCATTGCCGAGTTGCCAGGTGCGCGGCGCGTCGATGGCGATGCGCGACGCTGCGCGGTACAGCGCATCGAGCACGCCGCCGTGGGTGACGATGGCGATGTGCTGGCCGCGGTGGCGCGCAGCGATGGCCGCCAGCGCCTTCACCGCGCGCTCGTAGAACAGCGCCAGCGTTTCGCCGCCGGGCGGTCCGAAGCTGGTGTCGCGCTCGCGCCAGCGCCGTGATTCGTCCGGGTGCCGCCGCTCGACTTCGGCCCACGTCAGGCCTTCAAACGTGCCGAAGCCGCGCTCGCGCAGCGAGACATCGGTGCGCAGCGGCACGCCCGAGTGCTCGGCCAGCGCGCGCGCCGTATCGGCGGCACGCTGCAGATCGCTCGCGTAGACGGCGTCGAACTGTTCGTCGGCGAGCGCGCGCGACAGACGCCGTGCCTGCTCGCGGCCGACCGCATTCAGACCGATGTCGATCCGGCCCTGGATGCGCGTCTGTGCATTCCAATCCGTTTCGCCGTGGCGCACGGCAACGACACGCGTCAAAGCGTCGTTCAACGCACGACCCGTTTCACCGCGTCGTTCAACGGAGCAGGCGCTTGTTCAGCGTGTACGTGCCCGAGTACGTTGCCGCGTCGAGCACCTGCCCGGCCAGCGCGGCGCGCACCTGCGCGCCGTTGAAGTGGCCCTCCACCGGCAGCCGCGCCACGCCGAGCGCGTAGAGCGTGAAGACATAGTGGTGCACCAGCGAGTCGTTGAACGGCGGGAACGGGCCGTCGTAGCCAAAGTAGTTGCCGGCCCGTTCGGCGTCACCGGCGAACCAGCCGGTGTAGTCGTTCAAGCCCTGACGCGCGCCGTGTGCGGCGGCCGGGCCGGGTTTGCCGCGCGGCGTGAAGCCGCGGCAGAACTCGCCTTCGGCGATCTGCGCCACCGTCGGTGGCAGATCGACCAGCAGCCAATGGAAAAAATCGACGCGCGGCAGGTCGCTCGGGACCTCGCGGTCGGTCTTGTTGACGTCGTCGCCTTTGGACGGCACGTCGAAGTCGTGGCAGACCAGCGCCAGCGATTTCGTTGCCTGCGGCAACTCGCTCCATGCCAGGTGCGGGTTGATGTTGTCTGAGAAGCCGACGCTGCCTTTGTCGTCGAGGCGGCCGGCGGCGTATTTGGCGGCGATGCGGTCGCCGTTGGTCCAGGAGTCGCTCCACAACTTCACGTCATGTCCCCCACGTGATGACCTCTTTGGCCGCATGGCAGCGGCGCAGCATCTCGACCAGCGGCCAGACTCGCTGGCGCAGCGACACGCCGTCGCCTTTGGCGGGCGGTTCGTCGCTGTCGGGCTTGCGCGCTGCCTCGTCGGCGGCCACCGCTCGTTCGAGCGCTGCGAGCAGTTGCTGCATGTGGGCGACTTCGAAGATGCCCTTGGCCGCCGGCTCACGGCCGACGAGGCGCATCACCTGGTCACCGTTGGCGCCGAGCATGACGACGTCGCCGGCGGCTTTGGACTTGAACTTGTAGAGCATGGCAGGCAAAGATGATCGCGCGTGAACGGATAGGCCGATTGTGCCCCCGACGGTGTTGCCAGCACCTGGTGCAGCGACAGCCAGCCGCGCTCGAAGGCCATTGCGCTGAAGGCCAGGTACAGGCGCCAGGCGCGCAGCGTGCCGTCGCTGGTCAGCGCGCGCGCCGCGGGCCACTGCGCTTCGAGCGCGTCCGACCAGGCCCACAGAGTCTTGCCGTAATGCGGTCGCAGGTTCTCCACGTCGACCACTTCCCAGCCGGCATCGGCCATTGCCTCGAGCACCGGCGCCACGTGCAGCAGCTCGCCGCCGGGGAAGATGTGGCGTTCGACGAAGTCGCCGATGCCGGCGCCGAGTGCGTGGTTGGCCGTGCCGCCAGCGCTGATGCCATGGTTCATCAGCAGGCCGCCGGGCGTGAGCAAGCGGTGCAGCTTGCCGAAGTAGGTGCCCAGGCGCGCCCGGCCGACATGCTCGAACATGCCGATCGAAGCGATCTTGTCGAAGGGCTCGTCTTCAGGCAGCGCACGGTAATCGAGCAGTTCGATGCGCACGCGAGCGGCGAGGCCGCGCTGGCCGATCAGGCGGCTGACGAACGCATGCTGGTGCTGCGACAGCGTGATGCCGGTGGCCTGCACGCCGTAGCGCTCGGCCGCCCAGAGCAGCAGCGCGCCCCAGCCGGCGCCGACATCGAGAAAACGCTCGCCCGGGCGCAGCATCAGCTTGCGGCAGACCAGATCGAGCTTGGCCT
>JANNJX010000701.1:0-2332 GCA_031396005.1 Burkholderiales bacterium | reverse complement strand
TCGTGCCGCGCGTGCCGACGATCTCGAAGCTGTTGGCGAGTTCGCTCGCATTGCCGCAGACGCCGGCGAGCAGCGCGCCGCCGCCCAGTTGCAGGTCGAACTGGCACAGCGCACGCTCGTCCCATTCCAGGCAACGCGTGTCGGCACGCACGACGTCGCCCTTGTGCACGTGCTGCGCCAGCGCAATCAGGTAGACACCGCGGTCGTACAACATCGACTGCGCCAGGCTAGGGTAGGGCGCGTGACCGCGGCGCGCGTCGGCGTAGCTGAAGCTGCCCTGCATGAAGCGGATCTGACCGATCTCGCAGCTATCGACGCGGCGCTTGATCTCGGCGATGGCCGGCAGGAAGCGCGTCCACATCGCTTCCATCAGGAAGACCTGGCCGCGCTCGGCGGCATCGACGATGGCCTGCACATCGGCCAGCGACGACGCCAGCGGTTTTTCGCAGAGCACCGGTTTGCCGGCGGCGAGCACCGCCAGCGCATCGTCGCGATGCTGGCCGTCGGGCGTGGCGATGTAGACCGCATCGACTTCGCTGCTGGCGATCAAACGCTCGAGCGAATCGACCGCGACGGCGCCCGGATGCAGCGCCGCCAGTTCCTGGGCCGCCGCCAACCGCCGACCGCCGACGACGCTGACGCTTGCGCCCGGCACCAGGTGCAAATCCTGCGCCACATGGTGCGAGATGCGGCCGCTGCCCCAGAGCCCCCAGCGCACGTGCCTGTGGCCGTTCATCGTGCCCATGACATCGGCTCCATTGCATCGAAGCGCGTCGTCATGCGGACCTCACCGCCGTGGCCCCGCGCGTGGTGGATCGCCAGCGCCAGTTCGTTGACGTGCAGCGAAAACTCCGGCGACATGCGGCAGGCGCGGCCCTCGCGCAACGACGCCGCCATCTCGGCCGGCCCGCGGCAGAAGTCCATCGGGTGGCCGACCGGTTTGCCGTAGGGCGGCCGCGGCAGGCGGTGCGTGGTCGCCAGCGGGTTCAAGAACATGCGCCGCCGGATGCGCATGAAGCGGCGGCTGCGCACCGGCGCGCGGTTGTCCCACAGCTCCTTCGTGGTCAGCACGCCGTCGTCGCCGAAGACGCGGATCGAGCGCTCGTGCGGCGCGACGATGCTGCAGGTCAGCCGCGCGACGACACCGTCGGCAAAGCGGATGCAGGCCACCGAAAAGTCCGGCGAGTCGAGGTTCAACGGCGCCTCGCCGGCCGGCAGCTTGTCCTCGATCAGCGTCGAGGCGAAGACGCTGACCGACAACGCCGGCCCGAACCACATCGCCAGCCACGTCAGCACATAACCAGCGTGCTCCAGCGTGCAACCGACTTCGAACTCGTCGCGGTACGGCCAGGGCAGGCCATTGGTCGATTGCCACTGGCGGTACGGCATGCGGTGCACGAGGCCGTCGTCCATTTCGGCGTAGACCAGGCGAACGCGGCCGACCGCGCGCCCGCGCAGCGCACGCCACATCGTCTGCGCGGTCTCGCCGAGCAGGCTGCACGGCGCGCTGACGAGCAGGCGCTGCGCGCTTTTCGCCTGCGCGTACAAGCGCTGCGCGTCGTCGAAATCCATCGCCAGCGGCTTTTCGCTGTAGACATGTTTGCCGGCGGCCAGAGCCGCCGTGCTGACGGCGTAATGATCGCGCGGGTTGGTCAGGTTCAGCACCAGCTCGATGCCGGCGTTGCGCAGCAGGCTGTCGACGCTATCGAAGCGCGGTACGCCGTAGTGCTTGCCGACCTTGGCGCTGCGCTCGGCGGTCTGGTCGGTGATGCCGACGACCTGCAACTCCGGGTGCATCGGCAGCGTCGACAAGTAATAGTCGCAAACGAAGCCGGCGCCGACGATGCCGATCTTCATGCGTGGGACGCCGGGCGTGAATCAATGTGGTTGTTGGCAGACATGGCGTTGTTGTTCGAATTGTGAGGGGCCACGGGAGCGCGACCAAGCCCGGCGGTGCCGCAGGGGCGCCGAGCGGCGGGCGCTAGGAACGCGCTTTGGCCGCAGCCGGGTTGACCGAGATCTCCGACGTCATCAGCGACGAGTTGCGCACGAAGTCGCCGAAGACATGCGGCGGCTCGAAGCCGTCCTTGCGTTGCAGCACGCGGCGCACGCGCCACAGCGCATACGACAGCATCCACACCAGATCGGTGGTGATGGCGTACAGGCGCGAGCGGTTCTTGATGAAGAAACGGCGCCGCGATTCGAACCAGTAGCGCGGGATGCGCCGCGGCTCCGGCGGGCTGTCGACCAGCCCGGTGCTGGCGCCGACGATGTGAAAGACGCGGCTCTTCGGCACGTACCAGCACTCCCAGCCGGCGCGCTTGGCCTGCAG
>JANNJX010000694.1:0-6564 GCA_031396005.1 Burkholderiales bacterium | reverse complement strand
CTCGCCACCATCGCGCTGAAGACCGGCGCCTGGTGGCTGACCGGCTCGGTCGGCCTGCTCGCCGACGCCATGGAGTCGATCGTCAACCTGGCCGGCGCGATGTTCGCGCTGTGGATGGTCATCGTGGCGGCGCGGCCGGCCGATGAGGACCACCCGTTCGGCCATCACAAGGCCGAGTATTTTTCGAGCGGCTTCGAGGGCGTGCTGATCTTCATCGCCGCATTGGCCATCGTCTGGGCGGCCGGCAACCGGCTGCTGGCCCCGCAGCCGCTGGAGCGCCTGTCGATGGGCTTGATGCTGTCGGTGATCAGCTCGGCGATGAACGGCGCGCTCGCCTGGGCGATGTTGAAGAAGGCGCGCGAACATCGCTCGATGGCGCTCGAAGGCGATGCCCGTCACCTGTTCACCGATGTCTGGACGTCGGCCGGCGTCGTCGTCGGCTTGCTGGCCGCTGCGGCCACCGGCTGGCTGTGGCTCGACCCGGTGATCGCAATCGCCGTTGCTGCCAACGTCGCCCGCGAAGGCGTCTCGCTCGTGCGCCGCTCGGCCGACGGTCTGATGGACAGCGCGCTCGATGCGCAGACGCAGCAGCAGATCGACGAGGTGTTGAAGAGCTTCGAGCACCCGACGACGCTGCGCTTCGATCACGTCAACTCGCGCCGTGCCGGCCAGCGCCTGTTCGTCGATCTGCACATGCACATGCCGCCCTCGTGGTCGCTGCAGCGAGCAGCGGCGCTGCGCAGCTCGGTCGAGCTGGCGCTGATGGCTGCGGTGCCGGGGCTGCGCGCGACGATCCAGTTGCTGCCGATGGATGTCGAGGCGCACTTCGACGACAACGCGGAGACAGTGCTTTGATTGCCTTGATCCAGCGCGTGCGCGGCGCGCATGTCGATGTGGCCAACGTGCGCGTCGGCGAGATCGGCCACGGCCTCTCGGTCTTCGTCTGCGCCGAGCCGCAGGACGACGAAGCCGTCGCCGACAAGCTCGTTGCCAAGCTGCTCAAACTGCGCGTCTTCGCCGACGACGCCGGCAAGATGAACCGCAGCGTGCAGGACGTGCAGGGCGGTCTGCTGATCGTCTCGCAGTTCACGCTGGCGGCCGACACCTCGGCCGGCAACCGGCCGAGTTTCATTGGTGCCGCGCCTCCGACGCTCGGCCAGGCGCTTTACGAGCGCGTGATCGACACCGCCAGATCACTGCACCCGCAAGTCGCCTGCGGCGAGTTCGGCGCCGACATGCAGGTGCATCTCGTCAACGACGGACCGGTGACGATTCCGATACTCATCAAGTAAGCGGACAGGGTGCCGCAGGCAGCCCTGTAAATTTCAGCGAAGTGTCCAGTTCACTCAATCCGCGTACTGCCCGGCCGCCTTGATCGCCGGACCCCACTTGTTGATCTCGGCCTCGACGAACTTCTTGTGCTCCGCCGGCTGGGTGCGGTTGTCCGTGACCACCACCGCGCCGAGCGCTTCCTGGCGCTTGATGAACTCCGGGTCTTTCAGCGCCGCCACCAACGCCGCATTGAGCTTGTCCTGCACCGCTTTCGGCGTGCCCTTGGGCGCGTACAGACCGTGCCAGATCGACACGTTGAAACCCTTCAGGCCGGAGGCGTCGAGCGTCGGCAGCTTGGCCAGCGCGGGCGTCGTCAGCGGCTTCATCGTCGTCACGGCATAGGCCTTGACCTTGCCGCCTTCGATCTGCTGCGAGGTGTTGGTGGTCTGGTCGCACATGATGTCGACTTGGCCGCCGAGCAGGTCGGTCATGGCCGGCGCCGTGCCCTTGTACGGCACGGTGGTCATGTCAGTCTTCACCGCCTGCTGGAACAGCAGGCCGCAGAGGTGGGAGGCCGAACCGAGGCCTGCATTGGCCAGGTTGATCTTGCCCTTGTTGGCGTCGAGCCACTTCACCAGCTCGGCGTAGTTGGCGGCCGGCAGCGTCGGCTTGCCGATCAAGGTCATGGGCACCTCGTTGATCATGCCGAGGTACTCGAAATCTTCCAGCGTCTTGTAAGGCAGGCTGCGGTACAGGCCCGGCGATGTGGCCATCGCGATGTGGTGCAGCAGGATCGTGTGGCCGTCGGGCGCGGCCTTGGCCACCTTGCCGGCGCCCAGTGTGCCGCCGGCGCCGCCGACGTTTTCGATGATCACCGTCTGGTTGTTCAGCCCCTTGCGCAGCACTTCGGCGAAGTCGCGCGCCACCTTGTCGGTGGGGCCGCCGGCCGCGAACGGCACGACGATGGTGACCGGCTTGTCCGGGTACTGGGCTTGGGCCAGGGCGGCGGAGGCGGCCAGCGTGGCGGCCAGGGTGATGAGGGTGCGCTTCATGGGCTGGGTCTCCTGGGGGTCGGCAAAAGCAGATACGCGATGGTAGGGCGTGGGGGTGGGGGGGTGGCTCTCGGAAACTACTTAGGGCCGCGTCCTTAGGGCCAGGGCCGCGCGCAGCAGCTGCTGGTTGACCGCGTTGGCCCGCGAAAAGCTGTCGCGAAACGGCTCGGGCACCTGCGTTTGCATCGTCTGCGTCACCCACGCGGCACCGCGAAACAGCGCCTCCTGCGCGTCGCCGTTGCAGCCGGCAAGTCGAAGCGCGCGCCACGCATTCAGCCAGCGTTCGGCGGGGTAAAGGTCATTCGGCGCAACCTCGTCATCGATCGCCAGCGCGGCACGCGCGTGGCCCTGCGCATCAGCGGCCAACCCGGCATCGACGGCGAATCGCGCAGAGCGGATATGCCCCGCGAGCGTGGTGCCGGGCAGCCCGAAGCGCTCGCCCTCGGCGATCACACGACGCGCGGCGGCAAGCGCGTCGGCCGGCTCGAGCGCCAGCGCATGGTCGAGCACGATCGATGCGCGCAGGTCCCCACGCCCAGGCTGCGCGAGCACCGTGCGCAGCGCCTCGTCGAGAAGCGTGCCGGGGCGCTGGCCGAGCGCGACCCTGATACGCGCTCGCATCAGCAGCGCCCTCGCGCGCATCCAGTCGGGCACTTCGGACTTCAGCGCGGCGTCGATCTCGCGCTGCGCGCGCGCATGCTGGCCGAGGTGGATCCATCCGCATGCGGCATGGCATTGCATCGACACCAGGAACAGGCCGGGCTGCGCCGCCATCGCCGGCTCGAGCCAGTGCAGCGCGTCGGTGTAGCGTCCGCAATCCCGCAAGCACCTGAACATCCCCGCGGGCAGTCCAATCGCTCCGCCACGCGCCTCATCGTGCGCCGCGGCGAGCTGCATCGCCTCACGCAGCACGCCGATCGCACGCTGCATGTAGCCGGCCTTCTCCCAGCTGATCTCGAGATTGCCGAGCAGCCGCACGACGGAGCCCCAGTCGCCGGTCTTGCGGCAGCCCTCGATCGCGCGCTGGTAGTAGACGCGCGCTTCGGCACCGCGGTTCGCATTGTCGAGAACGATCGCCAGCCAGCAGTAGAACTCGGGCTGCTGCTCGTCGTCCGCGCGCTCCGCGGCCCACTGCAGCAGCGGCAGCAGCAGCGCGAGCGCGGTGTCGTGGTCTCCTTCGGAGGCCAGGATCCAAGCCAGGCGCTGACGCGCGTTGGCGCCGGTCGCTTCGTCGGCGGCGGCATCGGCCAGCTCGATCGCGGCGCGGCACAGCGGCTTCGCCGCGGTGAGGCCTCCACGTTCGATCAGCCACGAAGCGCGCATCGCCTTCGCAGCGGCGTTTTGCGCCGTCGTCGCCGCCTGTGCATCCAGGCGGTCGAACATCGCTGCGTCCATGGCGTCGATATCGACCACGAACGTCGTCTCGATCATCGTTCGCAACGTCGCAAACGCCGCGCTGTGGTCGCCGGCATCGCTTTCGATCTGCGCAGCGCGAGAGAGAAAAACCGTCTCCTCTTTGCGTCGCATCGCGCGCTTCGCCGCGTCCGCCGCGGCGTGCAGCGCCGCCAGCGCGCGCTGCGGCTGCGCGGCCTCTATCCAGTGCGCGGCGACGCGCGCCGCCTCGCCGCCCCGCGCCTCCAGCCACGACGCGACCGCAGCGTGAACATGCGCCGCGATCGGCGCCGGCACGCCGGCCAGCGTCGCTTCGTGCACCAGATCGTGGGCGAACGCATTGCCGCGCAGCACCTGCGCCGCTTCGAGCTCGCGCCAGGCGTCGGCCAGCGCCAGCGCGTGCGTGTCGAGCACGGTTTCGGCCAGCTCGATCGAGAAGTCCACGCCGGCCACCGCGGCCACGCGCGCCAGCGCCACGGCCGACGGCGTCAGCTGGCGCAGCCGGCGCTCGATCAACTGGCCGACGCTGGATGGTCGCGGCAGCTCGCCGTCAAAGGCGTTCGTGTCGCTCGCGATCAGGTGCTTGATCGTCTCCAGCGCGTACATCGGATTGCCGCCGGTGTGCTTGGCCAGCAGCGGCGCGAGCTTGGCCGCGTCGATGCCTGGCAGGCCGAGCGAGCCGATCAACTCGGCGATCTGCGCAGCGTCGAGCGGCGCCAATGCCAGCACCTCGACGCGCTGCGCTTCTTCGAGCGCGCCGCGCAGCGCCTCGACTGCCGCGGCGCCTTCAGCCGGGCGCTGCGCGAAGCCCCAGCGCAATCCGGCCAGTGCATCGGCTAGCACCAGGCCCTGCAGCATCTCGAGGCTCGCACTGTCGGCGAAATGCAGGTCGTCGATGACGAACGCGGCCAGGCCCGCGCGATGCGCGTCGCGCAGCAGCGCCTGGATGGCGCCTTGCAGCATCAACTGCAGCCCGAGCCCCGCCGGCGCGACGGCCGGGCGCTCGATCTCCGGCAGCACGCGCGCCAGCTCGTCGCGCCGCGCGCCGTCGAGCAGCAGCGGGCGGCGCTCGATCAATGCGCGCAGCGCGCGGCCGAGGCTGGCGTACGGCACGCCGGCATCGCCGGGGCGCGCCGCCACCACCAGCGCCTGCGCCGCCGCATCGAACGCCTCGGCCACGAACTCGGCGATCAGGCGCGTCTTGCCCAGGCCCGCCTCGCCGAGCAGCCAGAACACGCGTCCGGCCGACCCCGCCGCGTGCATGCTGCGGCGCTCGCCGTCGCGGCCGATCAAGCGTGGCGGGCGCAGCACACTCGCCGGAATGGCGCGCCGCGCCAGCACCGGCAGCGGCTCGCTCGCGGCGCGGATCGTCGCCAGCAGCTCGGTGGTGGCACGCGAAGGCGCGCCACCGTGATCGTCGCGCAGATCGACGGCGAAGCGATCGAACGTTGCCACTGCCGCGGCACGCTGCCCGTCGAGGTAGAGCAGCTTCATCAGGCGCTGCACGGCTGCCTCGTCGAGCCCATCGGCGGCGACCCATCGTTCGGCGAGCGCCGCGCCATCGGCGTAGCGGCCCTCGCGCTCGCAGGCGTCGATGCGTGCACGTTCGCGCTCGCGCCGGCGCTGCCCGAGCGCAGCGCGCTGCGCGTCGAGCCAGCTCTCGAAGTCGGGGCAGTCGGCGTAGTCGTGAGCCGCCAGCAGCTCGCCTGCATCGGCATCGAGATCGTGCGTGACGCCGGCGGCGAGCGACAGCCGTTCGGCGCCCGTGACGACCTCGGCGCCGACCGCGCGGCGCAGGCGGAACAGACGCTGGCGCAGCACATTGCGCGCGCTCTCGGGCGCCTCGCCGGGCCACAGCAGTTGCAGCAGCCGCTGCCGCGAGGTCGCGCCTTCGACGGCCAGCGTGGCCAGCAGCGCGGCATCGAGCCGCGCCAGCGCAATGCAGGTCGCGTCGGCGCGGTAGACCGCGGCATCGGCGCCGGTCAGGACCAGGCGTGGCGGCAGATCGCGCTGCACGCTGTCCTCGACCATCGGGGCTGCCGCCATCGAAGCCCTTCCGTTTGCCATGCCTGGCGTGATCTGAAGCGATCGCGGCCGTCGCGTCAACCGCACGTCGATCGGACCCGAGGCGGTCTCGACGCGCCAGCCGCAAGCGCCGGCCGAGCGCTCGCTCGTCAGCGTGTCCGAGGCTCGCGCCCCGAGGCGCGGGCTGCTATTCGATCGCCCGCAGGGTCCAGTTCGCGCGTTGCGTGCTGCCTTCGGCAACGTTGCAGGACCACGATCCGGCGAGCCGACCGGGGTCGCTGCCGATCTGCAGCGCAGGGCAGATGTCGTTGCCGCTGGCGCCCAAGCCGCCGATCAGGAACGGCCCGGTGAGCTGTGAGTTGCCGCAGGTCAGCGTCACCGTTGCGATCGCGCCGCCGCCAAGTGCATAGGTGCCGGCCAGCGGCCCTTCGGTCTGCAGAACCAGCGTTGCATCCTGGACCGGGGCGGTGGCCTGGCCCTCGCCGCAACCGAATGGCTTGCCGCGGACGATTGCCGTGCCGCTGCCGTCGTACCACAAGGCTCCACCCGTGCTGAGTTGCGGGTTGTAGGTGAAGCGCAGGTTCGCGCTGGCCTCCATGAACTGCTCCTCGCCGTTCGCCCTGATGACGAGGCGGGTGAAGATCGTTCCCGCATACACGGTCAGCTGTTCGACGACTTTGACGTTCGAGACCAGCGTCACCAGGCCCGCGGAAGTGCCGACCTGCGCGCTGACCGCCACCGGGTTTTGTGCCGGCACGGCAGCCGGCGCGCCGTATGTCGCCGACGACCCGCCGACGACAGTGCCGACCGCGCTGTTGCCCCC
>JANNJX010000649.1:0-3166 GCA_031396005.1 Burkholderiales bacterium | reverse complement strand
GGCGGGCTTGGTGCGTTGGGAGACTTTGAGTTGGGGCATCGCTGTGGCGCCTTGCGGCGACGAGGAGCAGCGATGCTAGCTCAGCCTCTCACCCCAACCAGCCGAGGGCTTGCCGCAACCAGCCGCGCGAGTTCGCCTGCGCCAACGGCGCCAGCGCCGAAGCCAGCTCGCTCACCTTCGCCGACGCCAGGCGCGGCGCCGGCGTGATGCGCACCGGCACTGGTGCGACGCGGCCTTCGGCATCCATCTTCGGCGCGTGCGCGGTCTCTGGCGACTGCACCAAGGCATCCGCCTGCGACGGCGTGGCAAGCTCGCGGCTGACCCACAGCGGGTCGAGCCATTCGAGAATCGCTGTCCACTGATCGCGGTCGGCCTGCGTGCGCGCCGCGGGCAGGTCGAAGATCGTCAGGCCGCGTTCGATGCAGCGCACGTAAATCTTGGTGTCGCGCAGCACGCCGAGAAACGGCAGGCCGATGGCGCGCGCCCAGGTTTGCAGTGTTTCGTCGGCGCGCGTGCGCGTGTCGATGCGCATACCGACAGCCGCCACGCGGCAACGGCCGCTGGTGATGCGCGGATGGTGCTGCAGCTCGGCCCAGCATTGCGCGGCGGCGTCGCGGTCGAAGGCCGAGTCGCAGACCGGCATGACGATGGCGTCGGCGCACATCACGGCACGCACGAGCTCGTGGCCTTGCAGACCCGCGGGCGTGTCGAGCACGACATGCGTCACGTTGCTCGGCGGGCGCAGGATCTTGTTCGAGTCCACCACCCAGCTCACGATCGGCGCCTTCGCGGCCGCCGGCTCGGTGCTGCGCTTGCGCAGCCAGACGAGCGTGGACTTCTGGCGGTCGGCGTCGCCGAGCATCACCGGCAAGCCGAGGGCTGCGCCGTGACCGGCGAGATGGGTGGCCAGCGTGCTCTTGCCGCTACCGCCCTTGGGGTTGACGACGGCGATGACAGGCATGGTGCGCTCGCTCTTTTCGTGAGGGAGATTGATTGTCAAGTCGCGCGTCACCGGCGCCGCGAGGCGGATTGCACGGCCCCTGCTGCCGCGTGGCGTCGCAGTGGTTTCAACCCGTTTCGCGTAGACGGCGCGCGAGGTCGATCGGGCGAGGGCCGCTGCTAACATCGGCAGCGATGCGTTCACCGACCGGTGGCGCATTTTTCATTCAAGATCAATGACTTAGCTCAGGTTCGCGATGCGCCTCACGTCGATCAAGCTGTCTGGTTTCAAGTCCTTCGCCGAACCGACCACGTTTGCCTTGCCGGGCCAGTTGGTCGGCGTCGTCGGCCCCAACGGCTGCGGCAAGAGCAACATCATCGACGCCGTGCGCTGGGTCCTCGGCGAGTCCAAAGCCAGCGAGCTGCGCGGCGAGTCGATGCAGGACGTGATCTTCAACGGCAGCGGCCAGCGCAAGCCGGCCAGCCGTGCCTCGGTGGAGCTGGTGTTCGACAACACGCTGGCGCGCGCCGGTGGACAGTGGAACCAGTTTTCCGACATTGCCGTCAAGCGTGTGCTGACGCGCGACGGCACGAGCAGCTACTACATCAACAACCAGCCGGTGCGCCGCCGCGACGTGCAGGACGTGTTCCTCGGCACGGGCCTCGGGCCGCGCGCCTACGCGATCATCGGCCAGGGCACGATCAGCCGCATCATCGAGAGCAAGCCCGAAGAGCTGCGCATGTTCTTGGAAGAGGCTGCCGGTGTTTCAAAATACAAGGAGCGCCGCCGCGAAACCGAGAGCCGGCTGAAGGACACGCGCGAGAACCTGGTGCGCGTCGAAGACATCCTGCGCGAGTTGAACGCCAACCTCGACAAGCTGGAGAAGCAGGCCGAGGTCGCGCAGACGTACCGCGCGCTGCAACAAGAGGGCACGACCAAGCTGCACCAGCTCTGGTTCCTGAAGCACCGCGACGCGTCGAAGGAAGAAGAGCGCGTCAAGAAGGCAGTGGCCGACGCGCAGACCGCGCTCGAAGAAAAGGTTGCGCAACTGCGCCACACCGAGGGCCAGCTGGACACCGTGCGCCAGGCGCATTACGCCGCGGGGGATTCGCTTCATGGCGCACAAGGGCTGCTGGCGGAAGCCGCGCTCGAAGCCAGCCGCTTGGAAGAGCGCATCCGTTATGTCGTCGACAGCCGCGCGCGTGTCGATCAGCGCATCGCCGAGCTGGCGGCGCAAGACACCGCCTGGCAGCAGCGCAACACGCAAGCGCAAGGCGAGATCGAGTCGATCGCTGCCAAACTCGCCGGCGCCGACGATGAAGCCAGTGCGCTGGCGGCGCAGGCCGAAGACCATGGCACGCAATTGCCGACGTTCGAAGACGCAGTGCGCGACGCGCAAGCCAAGAGCAATGAGCAGCGCGCCAAGGTCGGCGAAGTGCAGCAGCAGATTCAGGTGCTCGCGGCCGACAGCCGCAACGTCGAAGAACAGTCGCGAACGCTGAAGGCGCGGCGCGACAAGCTCGCCGGTGAGCGCCAGGGTTTGTCGGCGCCCGACCAAGTGCGGCTGGAAGAGCTGACCAACAAGAGCACCGCGTCGGCGCTTGCGCTGTCGCAAGTCGAATGCCGCCTGACGACGTTGACCGATGACGTGCCGGCGCTCGATGAGCAGCGTCGCGATTTGCAGGAAAAGTCGAATCAGCATTCGGGCAAGCTCGCCGAACTGTCGGCCAAGCTCGAAGCGCTGCGCACGATGCAGGCCAAAGTGCAAACCGAGGGCAAGTTGAAGCCCTGGCTGGCGCAGCACGGTCTTCAATCGCTGCAAGGGCTGTGGACGCAGATTCACATCGAGGCCGGCTGGGAAACGGCGCTCGAAGCAGCGCTGCGCGAGAAGTTGAATGCGCTCGAAGTCGGACGCATCGACACCGTGCGCGCCTTTGCCGGCGATGCGCCGCCGTCGAAGCTCGCCTTCTACACGCGGCCCGCCGCCGCGCTGCCGAGCACGCACAACACGCTGCCGCGCCTGTCGGAGTTGCTGCGCCTGGGCGATGCGGGGTTGAAGGCGCTGCTCGGCGACTGGCTCGAAGGCGTCTACACCGCCGGCAGCTTCGACGAGGCGCTGGCCAACCGCGCCAAGCTGACGCACGGCGAAGTCATCATGACGCGCGACGGTCATGCGGTGACGCAGTTCGCCGTCAGCTTCTACGCGCCCGACGACGAGCGCGCCGG
>JANNJX010000639.1:0-1544 GCA_031396005.1 Burkholderiales bacterium | reverse complement strand
GACGGCGGCATCCGCATGCCCCCGAAATGAGACTCATTTCGTAGCGTCGGGCGCGTCCAGAAGCAGGCGCGAGCCGCGGTCGTAGGTGACGTAGTTCCACGCCCAGTTGACGAAGACGTTGGCCCGGTTGCGGAACCCCATCAACTCGATGAGGTGTAATCCGAGCCACATCAGCCATCCGATGAACCAGTTCGATCGGCTCGTGGCGCTCGCCGTCCACGTCCTTCATCACCACCCGCGGTTTGCCCACCGCCAGTTCGTAGCCTTCGCGGCGCATGTTCTCCAGCAGGATGGTCAGGTGCAGTTCACCGCGGCCCGAGACCTCGAAGATGCCGTCCTCGCTCGACTCCTTGACCTTCAGCGCGACGTTGCTCTGAAGCTCCTTTTGCAGCCGGTCCCACAGTTGGCGGCCGGTGACGTACTTGCCTTCGCGGCCGGCCAGCGGGCTGTTGTTGACGCAGAAGTTCATCGTCAGTGTCGGCTCGTCGATCCTGAGCATCGGCAGCGGCTGCGGGTCCAGCGGATCGGTCACGGTCACACCGATGCCGATCTCGGCGATGCCGTTGATCAGCACGATCTCGCCCGGGCCGGCTTCGGTTGACGCGATGCGCTCCAGGCCCTCGAAAGTCAGCACCTGGTTGATGCGGCCCTTGTAGGACTTGCCGTCGGGGCCTTCCATCACCAGCACATCCATCGGCGCCTTGAGCGTGCCGGCGTTGATGCGGCCGACACCGATACGGCCGACGAAGGTGGAATACTCCAGCGACGAGATCTGCAGCTGCAGCGGTGCGTCCGGGTCGCCCTCGTGGGCAGGCACATGCTGCAGCACGGTGTCGAACAGCGCGCTCATGTCGGGGCCCCACTGTTCGCCCTGCACACCTTCGGTCAGCGAGGCCCAGCCGTTCAGGCCCGAGGCGTAGATGACCGGGAAGTCGAGCTGGTCTTCGGTCGCGCCGAGCTTGTCGAACAACTCGAAGGCGGCGTTGATCACGTAGTCGGGGCGCGAGCCGGGCTTGTCGACCTTGTTGACGACGACGATGGGCTTGAGGCCCAGCGCCAGCGCCTTCTTGGTGACGAAGCGTGTCTGCGGCATCGGGCCTTCCTGCGCGTCGATCAGCAGCACCACGCCGTCGACCATCGACAAGGCGCGCTCGACCTCACCGCCGAAGTCGGCGTGGCCCGGCGTATCGACGATGTTGACGTGCGTGCCCTTCCAGGTGACGGCGCAGTTCTTGGCCAGGATGGTGATGCCGCGTTCGCGTTCGATGTCGTTGCTGTCCATCACGCGCTCGGCCACCTGCTGGTTCTCGCGGAAGATGCCACTCTGGCGCAGCAGCATATCCACCAGCGTGGTCTTGCCATGGTCGACGTGGGCGATGATGGCGATGTTGCGGATCTGTCGGGTCATGCGGTTTCTCGTGGCGCGGAGGCGCTGAAGGCGCGCACCTCGTCGGGACTGAGCAGTCGGTCGGCGATCAGTTCGCCTGCGGTGATGTGTGCCGTGCCGAGAAAGGCACGCGGTTTGACGGGCGCGTCGTCGTCGG
>JANNJX010000638.1:0-10119 GCA_031396005.1 Burkholderiales bacterium | reverse complement strand
TCCGGCGCGTCGGGCGCGTTGCGCAACTTCAGCCGGCCGCGCAGCGGGTAGCCGTCGCTGACCGCCTTGACGGCGACGAGCTTGCTCGCGCCGCCCTTGTCGTCGGGTGCGCGGCCCATGCTCGGAAAGCCCGTCGTCGTCGCCACTTGCAGCCCGCGCCTGCGCGCCTCGTCGATGAAGGATTGAGGCGTGATCCGGTCGCTCCAGACGATCGCATCGCCGCCGAGCAACTGCCGCGCGTCGCGTGCCAGGCTGCGCTCCAGCCGGTCGGCGAAGAAGCCGACTGCGGTCAGCGCGCCGACGGCAAGCGTCACCGCCACCAGCAACAGGCGCAGTTCACCGGCGCGAAAGTCGCGCAGCGTCTGCCGCCAGGCCAGCGCGAACGCAGTGGGGGGTCGTGCGGTGTCGTCGTCGGAGTCCATGGCGGGCATTACAGCAGCAAGCCTTGCAACGCGGCGTGCAGCCCGATTGAACGCCACTGCGGCCGGCCTGGGTTTGAATAACGACATGACCTCCCTGCCGCCGCTCTTCATCTCCCACGGCTCGCCGATGATCGCTCTCGAACCGGGCGCGGCCGGCGCCTTCCTGCAGCGCCTGGGTCCGGCGATCGACGCTGCTTTCGGCCGACCGAAGGCGATCCTCGCGCTGTCGGCGCACACGCTGGCGCGCGAGCCTGTCGCCCTCGCGGCAGCGCGGCACGAAGCGGTCTACGACTTCGGCGGGTTCGACGAGCGGCTGTACGCGATGCGCTACGACGCCCCCGGCGCGCCGGCGCTGGCCGACCGCGTGAGCGATCTGCTCGCGCTCGCGGGCATGCCGATGCACCGCTTGGAGCGCGGCGGCCTCGACCACGGCATCTGGACCGCGCTCAAGTACGTCTACCCGGCCGCCGACGTACCCGTGCTGCCGCTCGGCTGGTCACCCCACGCCGAGCCGGCCGAGTTGTTCGCGCTCGGCCAGGCGCTGGCGCCGCTGGCCGACGAGGGCGTGCTGATCATCGGCACCGGCAGCATCACGCACAACCTGCGCAAGGTGGCAATGGCCGGCATGCACCGCCAATCGACGCCGCCGGAAGCACCGGAGAGCGCCGCCTTTCGAACCTGGTTCGCCGATCGCAGCGCCGCGCGCGACTGGCCGGCGCTGTTCGACTACCGCGCGCAGGCGCCGCACGCGGTGGACATGCACCCCAGCGACGAGCACCTGCTGCCGTGGTACATCGCGGCCGGCGCCGGTGGGCGCGACGCGGTGCCTGAGCGCCTGCACGAGAGTGCGACGCACGGGGTGCTGGGGATGGATGCCTATGCTTTCGGCGCGGGAGCCGGGCGCCTCGCCAGTCCGCTGGGCTAGTACGCTGAATCATTGAGATGGGCGGTGAGAGACGCCCGATGCCGTGCCCGCAAAGAGCACGCTATTGTCGCGCTGATGGTCGCAGCCCTGCCTCGATTCCAGACCGATCGCCTCGTCCTGCGCGCCAGCGACCAAGCGCTGGCCAGCGCGGCCGCAGACTACTACCGCCGCAACCGCGAGGCCCACGCCCGCTGGAACCCGCCGCAGGCAGATTCGATGTTCGTGCAGGACGGCCAACGCGAGCGCCTCGCGTCATCGGCCGCCGCAGTGACGGCGGGCACGCTGATCGGCTGGTGGCTGTTCGCGCCGGACGAGCCCCACCATGCGCTCGGCCAGATCCACCTGTCGCAGATCGCGCGCGGCCCGTTCTGCAACGCGATGCTCGGCTACTCGATCGACGCCGCGCACGAAGGCCGCGGCTTGATGGGGGAGGCGCTGGCCGCAGTGCTGGCCGATGCCTTTAGCGCGCGCGTCGGATTGCACCGCGTGCAGGCCAATGTGCGGCCCGAGAACACGCGCAGCCTGGCGCTGCTCGAGCGCCTGGGTTTCGAGCGCGAAGGCTTGGCACGCGAGGTCCTGTTCATCGACGGCGCATGGCGCGACCATGTGCTGACGGCGCTGCGTGCGCCGGACTGGCCGGTGGATCGCGCGCCGCCTACTTGATGCTCACCCAGCGCAACTCCAGCAGATCGTTCGGCCACTGCACCACGTCCACGTTCGGCCGCATCACCCAGTTGTTCTTGCGCCGGTACAGCGGAATCAGCGGCAGCTCGGCGTTGACGATGCGCAGCGCCTCGCCGACCATCTGCCGCCGCTTGGCCAGGTTCGGCTCGACGCGAATGCCGTCGATCAGCGCATCGAGCTTCGGGTTACTGTAGCGGCCGGCGTTGAATGCGCCGGCGGCCAGGCCGTCGTTGCTGCGCACCAGCGACTGGAAGACGTTCCACGGATCGGGCGTGGCAGTCCAACCGTACTCGATGAGAAAGCCGGTACCCTGGGAGAGCTTCGGAAAAAACAACGGGCCCGGTGAGGTGACGAGGCTGGCCCGGATGCCGACCTTCTCCAGCATCGACGCCGCGGCCTGGCACACCGAAGCGCGCCAGGCGACGTTGACGCAATCCATCTGCACCGAAAAACCGTTCTCGTAGCCGGCTTCCTTGAGCAGCGCGCGCGCTGCCGCCGCATCGGCCTTGGGCCGCTGCTCGAACTCCGGCAGGTAGCCGTCGACAAGCGGCGAGATGAAGGAGCCGGTGACCTTGCCTTCGCCGCGCAGCACTTGCTTGACAATCAGGTCGGTGTCGATCGCGAGCTGGACCGCGCGCCGCACGCGCAGGTCCTTGAACGGGTTCTTGCCTTTAACGTCGCTGCCTTGAAGTTCGGTGCTGTGCTGGTTCAACGCAAAGTACTGCGTGCCGATGTCGTCGGTCTCGCTGATCTTGAGTGACTTGTCAGCCTTCAGGCGCGCAAGATCCTGGAATGGCGGGTCGATGACGAAATCGACCTGGCCCGATTGCAGCGCGGCCAGCCGCGTGGCGTCGGACTGGATCACCTGGTAGTGCACTTCGTCGAGGTTGCCGCCGCCGAGCGCAGTGCCCTTACCCCACCACGCAGGGTTGACTTTGAGCGTGGTCCGCACGTCGGCCTCGTAGCGCACGAGCATGAACGGGCCGGTGCCGTTGGCGTTGCGCACCGCGAAAGTTTCCTGCTTGGCGTTGAAGTCCTGCGGCTTCAGAACATTGTGCTTCTCGGCCCAGGCCTTGTTCATGATGCCGACCGGAAACAGCTTATCGGGCAGCACCGCGTCGGGCTGCATCGTCGTCACGTCGATCGTGGCGGCATCGACCTTTTTCGCGCCGGCGATGCCGAGCATCTGGTTCTTGCGCTGCGACGCCTTGTCCAGCGCGCGCTCGATCGAGAACACGGCGTCGTCAGCGGTGAACGGCGTGCCGTCGTGGAACTTCACGCCTTGGCGCAGCTTGAAGCGCCAGGTCGTCGGCCCGGTCATCGCCCACGACGTGGCCAGCGACGGCTCCAGCTTAAAGTCCTTGCCGCGGTTGACCAGGCCTTCGTAAATCTGCGTCACGACGCGCGAGTGGTAGAGCAGCGCCAGCGCATGCGGGTCCATGCTCTGCGGATCGAAGGCGCTGGCAAAGCGCAGGGTCTTGCCCTGTGCCCATGCGCCGCCGGCGGCCACCGCCAGCGTCAAGCCGATCAACCAACGTCGCATCGTCCGCTCCTGTTTCACTTGGGCAAGGCCGCGATCACGCCCTGCACGAACCAATCCATTTTCGCGATCGCATCATCGCCGAGCGCGCCGCGCTCCTGGCGCATCTGCCCATCCTGATCGACGAGGCGGCCGGTGAAAGGTCCGTCTGTGCCAGCGACGAGCGCTTTCTCGCGCATGGCCAGTTCGCGCTTGACCTCGGCCGGCAGCGCGGCATGCACGGCCAACAGCCGCACCATGCCGTCCCTCATGCCGCCCCACGTCGGCTGCGGTTTCCACGTGCCGGCGGCAACCGCCTGCGCGACGCGGATGTAGTGGCCGCTCCAGTCGGACGTCACCGCCACGAGTTGTGCGTCCGGTGCAAAACGCGACATGTCGCTCTGGTAGCCGATGACCTTGACGCCGCGCTCCTGCGCCGTCTGCGCAACCGACGGCGAGCCGCTGTGGTTGGCCAGCACGTCGGCGCCGCCGCCGATCAGGGCCAGCGCCGCCTCGCGCTCCTTCGGCGGGTCGAACCAGGTGCCGAGCCAGGCCACGCGCACGGTCGCTTGCGGATTGGCCGCGCGCATGCCGAGCGCAAAGGCGTTGATGCCCTGGATGACCTCGGGCAGCGCGAAGCCGGCCACGTAGCCGGCGACGCCGCTGCGGCTCGACTTGCCGGCCAGCCAGCCGGCGAGCCAGCGGCCCTCGTAGAAGCGCGCGTTGTAGGTGTTGAGGTTGGCCGCGGTCTTGTAGCCGCCGGCGTGCTCGAAGGCCACGCCTTTGAAGTCGGCGGCGACGCGCAGCGCAGGCTCGAGGTAGCCGAAGCTCGTCGCGAAGATCAGCTTCGTGCCGTCGCCGGCCATCTCGCGCATCACGCGCTCGGCATCGGCGCCTTCGGGCACGGCTTCGACATAACGTGTGCGCACCTTGGCGCCGAGCACCTTCTCCATCGCCTGCCGCGCCTGGTCATGTTGGTAAGTCCAGCCGGCCTGGCCGATCGGGCTGACGTAGACGAAGCCGACCTCGAGCGGTTCGGCAGCGTGGGTGGATGACATCACGATCGCGCACGACGAGACGAGCAGCGGCGCACGAAGTTTCACGAGCGCGCGAGCGATCGCGCGCGTGAGGTTTTTGAGCATGGTTGTCCTCGACATGGCCACAGTTGGAGAGAACGAGCGCGCGGTGGCACGCGGCGCACGTAGGACAACGTCCCGATCGGGATTCTAAGGAGAGCATGATGCGCCTGCCGATGGTCCAATTCAAAGGCACCACGGCGGTTTCTTCGTTGGGTCGACATGCACATCGCCATCTGGATCTTCACACTCATCGGGCTGGCCGTCTGGTCGCTGCTCACCTGGGGCCTGCACGCGCTGCTGTCGATCGATCCGATGTGGCTCGACGATGTCGAACAGCTGGTCAAGAACGTGCCTTACGCCGATGTCATCGAGCGCTGGTTCCCCGGCTGGGAGCGGTTTCTCGGCGCGGCGACGGATCTGGCGCAGTCGGTGCTCGGCTGGGTCGGCAGCAACGCGCCGCTGGTGGCGTGGATCGTCTGGGCCATCGGTGCGCTGATGCTGCTCACTGCCGGCGGCCTGCTGTCGCTCGTGGTCTGCCTGCTCAGCGAGAAGAAAACGGCGCCGCAGCGCCCTGCCACGGTCTGAACGTCAGTCCGTCGCCGCCGCGGCAGCGGCGAAGTGCGCGTCGAGTTCGGCGATCCAGCGCGCCTTGTCCTGGGGCTCGGCAAAACTCGCTTCGAAGCCGTTGCGCGCCAGCGTGTAGGCCTCGCGCGCACCGAGCGCCGGCAACGCGGCGAAGGTGTCGAGGAAGTTCTGGTTCAGGTAGCCGCCGAAGTAAGCCGGGTCGTCGCTGTTGATCGTGGCGCACAGGCCTGCCGCGAGCAACGTCGGCAGATTGTGCTCGGCCAAGCTGTCGAAGACGCACAGCTTGACGTTGGACAGCGGGCACACCGTCAGCGGCATGCGCATCGCGGCCAGGCGCTGCACCAGTGCCGGCGACTCGACGCAGCGCACGCCGTGGTCGATGCGCTCGACATGCAGCCCATCGAGCGCCGACTCGATGTACGCCGGCGGACCTTCCTCGCCTGCATGCGCCACCGCGTGCAGGCCGAGCGCGCGCGCATGTGCGAACACGCGCGCGAACTTTTCCGGCGGGTGGCCGCGCTCGCTGCTGTCCAAGCCGACGCCGATGAAGTGCTCGCGCCACGGCAGCGCCGCTTCGAGCGTCGCCATCGCCTCGTCTTCGGACAGGTGGCGCAGGAAACACAGGATGAGCTTGGCGTGCAGACCCCACTCGGCATGGGCGCGGCGGCAGGCGTGGGCCAGACCGAGGATCACGTGCTGCATCGGCACACCGCGCGCGGTGTGGGTCTGCGGATCGAAGAAGATTTCCGCGCAGCGCACGTTCTCGGCTGCGGCCTTGGAGAGATAGGCGAAGCCGAGGTCGAAGAAGTCGGCTTCCGTCAGCAGCACCGACGCACCGGCGTAGTAGATGTCGAGGAAGCTCTGCAGGTCGGCGAAGGCGTAGGCCGTTCGCAGCGCCTCGACGTTCGGGTACGCCAGCGCCGCGCCGTTGCGCTGCGCCAGCGCGAAGATCATCTCCGGTTCGAGAGAGCCCTCGATGTGGATGTGCAGCTCGGCTTTGGGCATCGTGCGCAAGAGCGCCGGCAGGCGCTCTTGCTGGATGCGGCCGAAGTCGATCACCGGTCGGCTATTTTTTGTCGCCTGACGGCACCTTGCCCTCCACGCCCTTGACGTAGAAGTTGATGCCGAGCATGAACTTGTCGTCCGGCGTCACGTCTTTCTCGACGACGTTCTTGCCGTCCTGACCGACGACCGGGCCCTTCCACGGATGGAAGCTGCCGTCCTTCAATCCCGCGCGTGCGGTATCGACCTTGGCCTTGATCTCGGCCGGCACCTTGTCGCTCACCGCCACCAAGTCGATCGCGCCCTGCTTCACGCCCCACCACTCCTGCGTCGTCTTCCAGCTACCGTCCAGGGCGTCCTTGACCGCTTTCTTGTAGTACGGCCCCCAATTGATGATGGCCGAGCCCAAGTGCGCTTCCTTGGCGAAGGCGGACATGTCGCTGTCCCAGCCGAACGCCAGCTTCTTGTTCTTTTCGGCGGTCTGCAGCACCGCGGTCGAATCCGTGTTCTGGAACAGCACGTCGGCACCGCCGTTGATCAGGCTCTGTGCGGCCTCGCCTTCCTTCGGCGGATCGAACCACTTGCCGATCCAGACCACCTTGGTCTTGACCTTCGGGTTGACGCTCTGCGCGCCGAGGGTGAAGGTGTTGATGTTGCGGATGACCTCCGGGATCGGGATCGAGCCGACGACGCCGAGCGTGTTGCTCTTGGTCATCGCGCCGGCGACGATGCCGGCGAGGTACGCGCCTTCGTACGTGCGGCTGTCGTAGGTGCGCATGTTGTCTGCCGTCTTGAAACCGGTGCCATGCTCGAACTTCACGTCCTTGCTGTCGGCAGCGACCTTCATCATCGGGTCCATGTAGCCGAAGGTCGTGCCGAAGATCAGCTTGTTGCCCTCGCTCACCATCTGCCGGATCACGCGCTCGGCGTCGGCCGCCTCGGGCACGTTCTCGACGTAGCTGGTCTTGACCTTGTCGCCGAACTCGGCTTCGACGGCCTTGCGGCCCTGGTCGTGGGCGTAGGTCCAACCGGCGTCGCCGACCGGGCCGACATAGGCGAAGGCGATCTTCAACGGCTCGGCCTTGGGTGGCGCGGCGGCCACCGAAGCGGCAGGCGCCGCAGCCGGCGCAGCAGCTTTGGGCGCCTCCTCCTTCTTGCCGCAGCCGATCAAGGCGGCGGTGGCGGCCAAGGCGGCGAGCCCGGCCCAGCGTTTCGAGACGCGCAATTGGCTATCGAACATGGGTTCTCCTCGAACGGGTTGCGGTATTTGCATCGAGCATTATCTGTGCCCGCTGACCGCCACTTCGGCGGCGCCTTCAACCGCGCATCAGCCGCAGCGCCTCGGAGTGGAACTCGCGCATGAAGAGCACCCAGACGACGCCGGCGCTGCCGATGGCAAAGAAGATCGGCGAGACCAGCCAAGCCGCAGCGGCGAAGGCGAAGTAGTAGGCACGCAGGCCGTCGTTGTGCGACTCGGCGGCCAGGCCCATGACACCGCCGGCGCGGTCGGCGAAGCGTGCACGCTCGGCCTCGCCGAGTTGCGCCCACTCGTCGTGCGCCGGCGCCGCGGCCACCAGCAGCGCGCCCAGGCTGTACTGGCGCAGGCTCCAGGTGAAGCGGAAGAAGGCATAAACGAAAACGCCGGTCAGCAGCAGCAGCTTCAGGTCGAGCACCAGGCGCGACGTGCGCACCGCAAACGGCAACTCCGAGACCAGCGCACTGGTCTGCTCGGACGAGCCGAGCAGCGCCAACAGGCCGCCGACGATCAGCAGCGTGGTCGAAGCAAAGAAGCTGGGGCTGGTGGACAGGTTCTGCACGACGATGGCGTCGATCACGCGCACGTCGCGGCGCGACGACTGGATCATCCACAGCCGCCGCTCGCGGTTGCCTTCGGCCAGCAGCGACGGCTGCACTGTCGCGCGCCGCTTGGCGAAGCGCGCGTAACCGATCCAGCAAAAGAAATACCAAGCCAGCGCCAGCCACTCCCAGCGCGGCAGCGCAGAGAAGATCAGTTGCCAGAAGTTCGTCACGCCACAGACTTTAGCCGCAGCGCGGCGCGGATCAACTTCTGCGCTGCGCGGCCAGCTTCTGGACAGCGTTGACGACCCCGGTCAGCATCACTGCCGCTTTCTCATCGGCAAGCGACCCATCCGCCGCAAACGCCTCGTGGGCCTTGCTCAGCGCCTGCTGCTGCGGCACGACGAGCATCTGAAACGCCATCTGCAAGTACTGGCGCAGCGTGTTCAGCGCGCGCAGGCCGCCGAGCGCGCCGGGCGAGCTGGACAGCAGCGCCACCGGTTTGTCGGTGGTGGCTGCCACGCCGTCCTTCAGGCGCGACAGCCAGTCGAAAGCGTTGATGACGAGCGGCGTCGGGAAGCCGTTGTACTCGGGCGTGACGATGATCACCGCGTCATGCTCGCGAATCGCATCGCGCAACGTCGCTGCACCGGCGGGCACGCCCTGCGACGCTTCGATGTCGCCGTCGTACAGCGGCAGCGCCAGCGCACTCAGGTCGAGCACGCTGGTCCGGGCGCCGGCGCTTTCGGCCACGGCACGGGCAGCGTCGCGCAGCTTCACGGAGAGCGCACCGCCGCGCGCGCTGCCAGCGATCAAGAGCAGTTTCATCGCCATCTCAAACTGCCGCGTTGCGGCGAGCGTCCAGGCTCAACGTGCCGGCGCCGAAGGCAAAGACGAACAGCAGGCCACCAGTGACGGCGAGGTTCTTCATGAACATCAACTGCTGCATCATCTTCTGCTCGGCCGGCATCGCCCAGTAGTTGTGGAAAATGACGCTGGCCACGATGGTGAACACCGCGAGCGCCAACGCCGCCCAGCGCGCCTGCCAGCCGATGATCAACAGCACGCCGGCCACCAACTCGAGCACGCCGACCGCGACGGCCAGCAGCATCGGCGCCGGCAACCCTTTGCTGGCGATGTAGCCGGCCGTGCCTTCGAGGCCGCCGAGCTTGCCGATGCCGGCGAGAACGAACATCAGCGCCAACAAGATGCGCGCAACGACGACAGGTATGCCTTGGGTGTTCATCGAATACGTCCTTTGAAGTGAAGAAAGAAAGAAGGTCTACTTGAGCAGTGCTGCTGCTTCGACGATGCGCTGGCCGAAGGCGCGCGCGGTGGCCAGATCGCCAGCGACCATCTCGTCGGCCGACGCGTCCGACGGCGTGGCCGTCATCAGGCCGCTGAACGAGGCGAGGTAGTTGATGTCGTTGCGCGTGGCCGCCTTGCTGTTGGCGGGCATCATGCCGGCGCCGGCCCACAGCATGCCGTGCTGCTGGCTGAGGGTGAACATGTAATGCAGCGTCGACAGCTTGTCGCCGTTCATCGACGCCGAGTTGGTGAAGCCGGCGGCGAGCTTGTTCTTCCACGCCTGAGAGAACCAGGGCTTGGAGGACGCGTCGGCAAACTTCTTGAACTGCCAGCTCACGCTGCCCATGTAGGTGGGCGAGCCGAAGACGATGGCGTCTGCGGCCGCCAGTTGCGCCCACGCGCTGTCCAGCAAATTGCCTTCGGCGTCGATGGCCAGCAGCGCGCCGCCGCTGCCCTCGGCCACCGCCTCGGCGACCTTCTTGGTGTGGCCGTAACCGCTGTGGTAGACGATGACGATGTTCTTGCTCATGACAAATGCTCCTAACGGGACAGGTCGAAAACGATCACCTCGGCCTCGTGGCCCTGGTCGATCACGAGGCGGCTTTCGCCGGAAAGTTGTGCGGCATCGCCTGCGCCCAACGGCTGGCCGTTGATGCTGACGCTGCCGCGCGCGACATGCGCGTAAGCCAGGCGCTCGGCGTCGAGCGCCAGTTCAGCGCGCTCGGCGCCGTCGAACAAGCCGGCGTAGATCGACGCGTCGGCGTGGATCGTCACCGAGTGGTTGCGTCCATCGGGCGA
>JANNJX010000621.1:0-2093 GCA_031396005.1 Burkholderiales bacterium | reverse complement strand
GCCTTGCACATGATGTACGAGAGGATCGCGCCTGAACTTCCCACCAGCGAGCCGGCGATGATCAGCATCGAGTTGTTGAGCGAAAAGCCGATGCCCGCTGCCGCCCAGCCCGAGTAGCTGTTCAGCATCGACACCACCACCGGCATGTCGGCGCCGCCGATCGGGATGATCAGCAGCACGCCGAGCAAGAAGCCGATGGCGATGACGAGCACGATGTCGATCCAGCTCTGCGAATCCCAGAAACCGAAGATGAAAAACGCGGCAGCCAGGCCGAGCGCGAGGTTGAGGTAGTGCTGGCCAGGGAACTGCACCGGCGCGCCCTGGAAGAGGCGGAACTTGTATTTGCCGGAGAGCTTGCCGAAGGCGATGACGGACCCCGTGAACGTGATTGCGCCGATGAATGCGCCGAGCGCGAGTTCGACGCGGTTGCCGCCGGGGATCGCGCCGCCTTTCTCGGTGATCGCGAACGCCCAGGGTTCGGCGACGGCGGCGACGGCGATGAAGACCGCCGCCAAACCGATCATGCTGTGAAAGAACGCCACCAGCTCGGGCATCTTCGTCATCTCGACGCGCTTGGCCATGACTGCGCCGACGCCGCCGCCGACCACCAGGCCGAGCAGCACCCAGATCATTCCCAGCCCTGTGCCAGCGAGCTTGACGATCAGCGCCGCGGTCGTGAAGGCGGCGATGGCCATGCCGACCATGCCGAACAGGTTGCCGCGGATCGACGTCGTCGGGTGCGACAGACCCTTCAGCGCCTGGATGAAGCAGACGCTGGCGATGAGGTACAGCAGGGCGACGAGGTTCAGGCTCATTTCTTCACCTCGACGGAAGCCTTCTTCTCTTTCTTCTTGAACATTTCGAGCATGCGCCGCGTGACGAGGAAGCCGCCGAAGATGTTCACCGCTGCGAGCGCCACCGCGAGCACGCCCATCGACTTGCCGAGCCAGGTTTCGGTCAATGCTGCGGCGAGCATCGCGCCGACGATCACCACGGCTGACAGCGCGTTGGTCACCGCCATCAACGGCGTGTGCAGCGCCGGCGTCACGGTCCAGACGACGTGGTAGCCGACGTAGATCGCCAGCACGAAGATGATGAGATTGAAAACGGTCGGTGAAACGGCGTCCATGGTGTTCAGGCCCTCAAAACTTTGCCGCCCTGCGTGACCATGCACGCAGTGACGATGTCGTCGTCGGTGGGAATTGCCAGCGCGGCTTCTTTGGTGAGGATCAGCTTCAGGAAGTCGAGCACGTTGCGCGCGTACAGCGCGCTGCTGTCCGTGGCGACGAGCGCCGGGATGTTGGTCTCGCCGACGATCGTCACGCCATGCTTGACGACGGTCTTGCCAGCTTCGGTGAGCGGGCAGTTGCCGCCGGCGGGTGCGGCCATGTCGACGATCACCGAGCCCGGCTTCATGCTCTTGACCATCTCTTCGGTGATCAGCGTCGGCGCGGCGCGGCCGGGGATCAGCGCGGTCGAGATGACGATGTCGGCCTGCGCGACGCGCTTGGCCACTTCGACTTTCTGCCGCTCCAGCCACGACGGCGGCATCGGCTTGGCATAACCGCCGACGCCCTCGGCCGCTTCCTTTTCTTCCGCCGTTTCGTACGGCACGTCGATGAACTTGCCGCCGAGCGACTCGACCTGCTCTTTCACCGACGGCCGCACGTCGGAGGCTTCGATCACCGCACCGAGCCGCTTCGCGGTGGCAATCGCCTGCAAGCCGGCCACGCCGACGCCAAGGATCACCACGCGCCCGGCCTTGATCGTGCCCGCAGCCGTCATCAACATCGGCATCAGGCGCTGGTACTGACTGGCGCCGATCATCACTGCCTTGTAGCCGGCGATGTTGGCCTGGGAGGACAACACGTCCATGCTCTGCGCGCGCGTCGTGCGCGGCGCGGCTTCGAGCGCAAATGCGGTCACGCCGGCGCCAGCCAGACGGTTCAAGTTGTCCCTGTCGAACGGGTTCAGCAGGCCCACCAGCACGGCGCTGGTCTTCATGCGCGGCAGCTCGTCGAGCGACGGGCTGCGCACCTTCAGCACCAGGTCGGCACCGAAGGCGCCGGCGCGGTCAGTCACTTCCGCGCCGG
>JANNJX010000759.1:0-2024 GCA_031396005.1 Burkholderiales bacterium | reverse complement strand
CCGGTCTTCAAGTTTTCGAGTTGGAGCTTCAAGCGCTCACTGAAACTCAACTTGGTGTAGCGGCGCTCGGTCTCGCGCGCGAGTTCCTTCTGCAGCGCGAACACGCTCTGCGGCCGGCTCAGCGGATCGAGCGACATGCACCACTCGGTGACTTCGATCAGGTTGTCGGAGTACACATTGCGCAAGCGCGACAGCGAGAGCGCCAGGCGGTCCTTTTCGATACGCTGCGGCGCGTCGTTCGGTGGATAGCCCTGCATGCAGGCATAGATGCACGCGCCGATGGCGTAGATGTCGGTCCAGGGCCCGAGGCTGCCGTCGCGGCGGTACATCTCCGGCGCGGCAAAACCTGGCGTGTACATCGGCCGGATGAAATTGCCTTCTTTGCTCAGCACTTCGCGCGCGGCGCCGAAGTCGAGCAGCACGGCCTTGTTGTCGTTGGTGATGAAGATGTTCGCCGGCTTGATGTCCAGGTGCAGCATCTTGTGCTGGTGGACGATGCGCAATCCGCGCAGGATCTCGTCGAACAGGCTGCGGATCGTGCTCTCGCGGAAGACCTTGTCGCGCTTCAGGTCGCGCGCGGTGACGATGAAATCTTGCAGCGTGTCGCCCTGCAGGTAATTCATCACCATGTAGACGGTTTCGTTCTCGCGGAAGAAGTTCAGCACCGAGACGACGCTCGGGTGGCTGATCTGCGCCAGCGAGCGGCCTTCTTCGAAGAAGCTCTTCAGGCCCAGCCGGTACAACGGCAACTTGTCGGGCTTGACGCGCGGCGTGAGCTCACCCGGCGAGCGCTCGGCCAGCGACGCCGGCAGGTACTCCTTCAGCGCAATCAGGCGGCGGTCGGGGTCTTCCGCGAGGTAGACCACACCAAACCCGCCGGCCGCGATCTTCTTGACGACCGAGTAGCCACCGACCACGGTGCCAGCGGGCAACGGGGCTGGTTTCGGCTTTGACATAATCGTGTGATTGCGTGCGCGCGGAGTGCCATGTCAGTCTACAGCATGACCGGATACGCCAGCGCTGGTGCCGGCGTGTCGAGCGCGAGCACTGGTGCGGCTTTGCGGCCAGATTCACGTTCTGAAGCGAAGCCGGAAGGCAGCGCTCCCAGCGGTGCCGTCGTCAACGCTGAAGTGCGCTCGGTCAACGGCCGCTTTCTCGATCTGTCGCTCAAGCTGCCCGAGGAAATGCGCGGCCTGGAGCCGGCGTTGCGCGAGTTGGTAGCAGCTTCGATCAAGCGCGGCAAGGTCGAGCTGCGGCTGGTGAGTTCGCGCGAGTCCGCCGGCACGGTGCCGATGCCAGGCGCCGAGGCGCTGATGACGTTGGCCCGCGTCGAATCGATGGTGCAGGGGTGGCTGCCAAAAGCCACACCGTTGACCGTGCACGAGGCCTTGCAGTGGTGCAGCAAATCGGTTGCCGCCGAGTCCACCGACGAGCCGGCGCTGCGGGCGGCACGCCAGGCGCTGACCGGCCTGCGCAGCGCACGCGAGCGCGAGGGCGCGCGCCTGGCAGCAGTGCTCGTCGAGCGTGTGCAACTCCTTCGCGCGCTGGCCAGGAAGGCAGAGCCGCTGTTGCCTGCCGTCGTGCAGAAACAGCGTGAACGATTTCTCGAAAGATGGCACGAGGCCCTCGTCGCCAGCGGCGCAGCCAACAGCGTGCCGTCGCAATCGCTGCAGGAGCGCGCGCTCAATGAAGCGGCGGCGTTCGCGATCCGCATCGACGTCGCCGAAGAGCTGGCGCGCCTGGCCTCTCACCTCGACGAAATCGAGCGCTTGCTCAAAGCCGGCGGCGAGGTCGGCAAGCGGCTGGACTTTCTGATCCAGGAATTGCACCGTGAAGCCAACACGCTCGGCTCGAAGTCGGCGGCGCTGGAGTTGACGGCGATCTCGGTCGACATGAAAGTGGCGATCGAACAGATGCGCGAACAGGTGCAGAACCTGGAGTGACATGGAAACCCCCGGCAACCTCTTCGTCGTCGCCGCGCCGAGCGGCACCGGCAAGTCCAGCCTCGTCAAGGCCTTGCTCGA
>JANNJX010000608.1:0-1563 GCA_031396005.1 Burkholderiales bacterium | reverse complement strand
CGCTCGCGCGAGACCGGCGGCACGGGGCTGGGGTTGGCGATCGTCAAGCATGTCGTGCAGCGCCACGGCGGCGAGATCGAGATGCAGAGCGAGCCCGGCAAAGGCTCGATGTTCAGGCTCGTGCTGCCGGCCGCGCGTGTGCGAGTTCGCGCAGCGGCGGCGGTCAAGGCGCCGAGCGTCGCAACACCAGCGTCACTTCATCGCGATCGGTAGGGCGGCGCACGCGCGCGGCCACGTCCCATCCTGGCGGCACTTCGACGCGCTGGCCGCGCCGCTGCTGACGCAGCCTCACCGGGCAGGCGCCTGCATGGTCGGCGCGCGCTTCGATGCGCCAGCGGCCGTACTGCTCCAACGACCCCACCGACGAGCGCGCGTAGCCCGGCGCATCGACGCACGCGCCTGCCGGCACATGCGGCGCAATGCGCGCCACCCATGGCCGGTTGCTGCGCGCGTAGTCCAAGAGCGGCAGCCACAGCGTCATCAGCAGCAGCCAGGTCAGCGCCACGCCGCCGGCCGGCAGCACCAGGCTCTTCCACAGCGCTGCGCGGTGGCGGCCGGTGCGCCAGCGCACGAGGGCGATCCAGGCCAGCGTGCCGACTGCAGCGATCGCAAACGGCAGCGCAGAGAAGGACCCTTCGAACCCCGGCGCCAGCCGCGCGATGTTGGCCGCGGGCTTGGCCGGTGTGCCGGTGACGAACGCGGCGTAGATCACCCACACGGCCAGTGCAGCAATGCTGAACGCGAACACCGAGAACCAGTCGATCGCCGACGTCGTGCTGCGCTTCAACGTCGGCAGTGCGAACGCAGCGAGCACGGCAAACGCCGGCAGGCCAACCATCAACGAGCGGTCGAAGCCGCCGCCGGCCACGCACGCCACCAGCGACACGGCGGCCAGCGTCAGCGGCGCCGTAATGTGGCGCTTCGTCAGGTGACGCCGCCAGCGCCAGACGGTCCACAAGGCGAGCAGCCAGGCCGGCCACAAAAACCATAGCAAGAGGCGGCCGAGCTGAAGGAACTGTTCGGCCGTGGCCTGAAAGCCCACACGCCAGGCCCAGGTGCGAAGCTGCCACGCGAGCAGCGCAGAGATCACGGTGGCCGCGGCGATCCACGGCGCATAGGCGCGGCCGTAGACGTAGTTGGAACGCGCGGCGATCACCGTGCCGGCAATGCCGAAGAGCACGGCGATCGTCGGCGCGCCGCTGGCCGCCAACAACGGCAACGCGACGAACGCCGCCAGCCGCGCGCGTTTGCGCCGAAACGGCGCCGCGGCCAGCGACCACAGCGCCAGCGCAGCGGCGAACAACTGCATCAGCTCGGGCGTGGTTTCGTGGCCGAGCTGCAGCAGGCCGAGCGTGGCAATCAAGGCGAGCAGCGCGCCGTCGGCCATCGCGCGCGCGTAGCCCACCGTGTCGGCCTCGCCGCCGAAGGCGAACGGCAGCGGCTGCGCGGCTTCGGTGCGCGCCAGTTGGAATGCGGCGTACCAGGTCAGCACGAGCACGAGGGCAAGCAGCAGGCCGAACGGCACGCGCGCGGCCAGCGGTGCGTCGATCAGCGGCGACAGCA
>JANNJX010000592.1:0-4491 GCA_031396005.1 Burkholderiales bacterium | reverse complement strand
GGATCGGGGAGGATGTCTCGTTTGGGGACTTCGCGACGACGCGGCATGGGAATCTTCCTTTGATTTCAGTTGGCACCGCAGTGGGTGCCCCGAAGGGCCATCAGGACCCTTCACTTACTAGACCAATGAGCTGGTCTTACGCTTTCTTGGGGCCCGAAGGCCCTTAGGCCTTCTTCGGACGTTTGGCGCCGTACTTCGACCGCGATTGCTTGCGGTCCTTGACCCCTTGCAGATCGAGCGAACCACGAACGATGTGGTAGCGCACGCCCGGCAAATCCTTGACGCGGCCACCGCGCACGAGCACGACGCTGTGTTCCTGCAGGTTGTGACCTTCACCGCCGATGTAGGAGATGACCTCGAAGCCGTTGGTCAGGCGCACCTTGGCGACCTTGCGCAACGCCGAGTTCGGCTTTTTCGGCGTTGTGGTGTAGACGCGGGTGCAGACACCGCGGCGCTGCGGCGAGTTCTGCATCGCCGGCGATTTGCTCTTCACCGCCTCGACCTCACGGCCATGGCGAACGAGCTGATTGATGGTAGGCATGATCGGTTGACTTGTTCCCGTTTGAAGTCAGTCCAGGGCCGGCGTCGATAGCGTTGCCATCTTGCGAATGCGCACGAAGATAGCCGGGCTGGCGCCGGGAAAGCCCGCGAGTATATTCGGCGCGCAACCTAGCGGCAAGCACGAGGCCTTCACTGGACCCGCCAAGCACCCTGCATTCGTCGTGTGAGCAGTCGCTTACCCCTGTGCCGCTGATCGTGCTGGACACGAATGCGGTCCTGGACTGGCTGCTGTTCGGCGACCCGGGCATGCAAGCGCTGGCCGCAACCATCGAACAAGGCCGGCAGCGTTGGATCGCCACGGCCGCCATGCGCAGTGAGTTCGACCATGTGCTCGGCCGCGGCTTGGCCGCCGTGCGAGGCGTGGACACTACGCGCTTCGAGCATGCTTGGAGCCAGCACTGCACCGAGCATCCCACAGCACCTCTGGCCGACGCCCGCCTGCGCTGCACCGACACGGACGACCAGAAGTTTCTCGACCTTGCCCTGGCGTCCAACGCCCGCTGGCTCATCAGCCGCGACCGCGCCGTGCTCAAGCTGCGACGCCGAGCCGCCGTTAGCGGGCTTGCCATCGCGACGCCCGCTCAGTGGCGCTCTGAATGAAAAAAGGGCGGCCCGCAGGCCGCCCTTCGTAGCGCGAAGCTGAGCCGATCTACTCGGCTGCCGCCTCCCCACTCGTCGCAGCCGCTGCCGCCGTCTCCGCATCCACCGCCGCCAGTTGCGCCGCAGCCAGCTCCTCGGCCTCCTGCATCGCAATCGCCCGACGCTCGCTCTCGTCCATCTCTTCCTTGACCTTGCGCGCCTGGTGGAAGGCCATGCCGGTGCCCGCGGGGATCAGGCGGCCGACGATGACGTTTTCCTTCAGGCCGCGCAGCTCGTCGCGCTTGC
The DNA here is from genome assembly GCA_031396005.1 of Burkholderiales bacterium. Taxonomy (GTDB): domain Bacteria; phylum Pseudomonadota; class Gammaproteobacteria; order Burkholderiales; family Burkholderiaceae_C; genus CADEEN01. The sequence continues at coordinate 3,045 of JANNJX010000592.1, read as the reverse complement.
CCATGATGGCCGCCTCGGTGAGCACACGCGTGGTCTCCTGGAACGACGCCGCCGAGATGAAGCTATCCGTGGACAGCGACGCCTTGGTGATGCCGAGCAGCAGGTCGTGGTACGTGGCCGGCACCTTGCCCTCGCCACGCAGGCGGTCGTTGGTGTCGAACAACTCCGAGCGCTCGACCTGCTCGCCGCCGATGTAGGCGCTGTCGCCGGCATTGGCGATCTGCACGCGGCGCAGCATCTGGCGCACGATCACTTCGATGTGCTTGTCGTTGATCTTCACGCCCTGCAAGCGGTAAACGTCCTGCACCTCGTCGACGATGTAGCGCGCAAGTTCCTCGATGCCGAGCAGGCGCAGGATGTCCTGCGGATCGGCCGCGCCATCGACAACGAGTTCGCCCTTGTTCACCACCTGGCCTTCGTGGACCAGGATGTTCTTCTCCTTGGGCACCAGTTGCTCGTGCACGTGGCCTTCCGGGTCGGTGATCTGCAGGCGGTTCTTGCCCTTGGTCTCCTTGCCGAACGACACCGTGCCGGTGACTTCGGCCAGCGAGCCGGCATCCTTCGGTGAACGCGCTTCGAACAGCTCGGCCACCCGAGGCAAGCCACCGGTGATGTCGCGCGTCTTCTGGCCTTCGACCGGGATGCGCGCCAGCACTTCGCCGGTGGAGAGGTCTTGGCCGTCGCGGATCTGGATCAGCGAGCCGACCGGGAAGCCGATCGTCACCGAGTGGTCGGTGCCGGGGATCTTGACTTCGTTGCCGGCCGCGTCGAGCAGTTTGACCTGCGGGCGCACGACCTTGATCGCACCGCGGCGCTTCGGGTCGATCACCACCAGCGTCGACAGGCCCGTCACCTCGTCGAGCTGCTTGGCCACCGTGACGCCTTCTTCGACGTTCTCGAACTTCGCCTTGCCGGCGAACTCGGTGATGATCGGTCGCGTCAGCGGGTCCCACGTGGCGAGCACGAAGCCGGCCTTCAACTGCTGGTCGGCCTTGACGCCCAACGTCGCGCCATACGGCACCTTGTGGCGCTCGCGCTCGCGGCCATGCGGGTCGAGCACGATGATTTCGCCGGAGCGTGAAATCACCACCAGCTCGCCCTTGCCGTTGCTGACGTAGCGCATCGTCGGGTTGAAGCCGATGTGGCCGTCCGACTTGGCTTCGACGCTGCTGGCCACCGCGGCGCGTGATGCCGCACCACCGATGTGGAAGGTGCGCATCGTCAACTGCGTGCCCGGCTCGCCGATCGACTGCGCGGCAATCACGCCGACCGCTTCGCCGGTGTTGACCAGACCACCGCGGCCGAGGTCACGGCCGTAGCACTTGGCGCAGATGCCGAAGCGCGTGGAGCAGGTCAACGGTGTGCGCACCTTGACCTCATCGACGCCTGCCGCTTCGAGCTCATCGAGCGCTTCTTCGTCGAGCATCTGGCCGGCGGCGAGCAGCGGCTGCTGGCTCTCCGGGTGCAGCACTTCGATGGCAGAGACACGGCCCAGGATGCGGTCGCGCAGCGACTCGATGACTTCGCCGCCTTCGACCAACGCACGGGTGTTGAAACCGTGTTCTGTGCCGCAATCGACTTCGGTGACGACCAAGTCCTGCGTCACATCGACAAGACGCCGCGTCAGGTACCCCGAGTTCGCCGTCTTCAACGCCGTGTCCGCGAGGCCCTTGCGCGCGCCGTGGGTGGAGATGAAGTACTGCAACACGTTCAGGCCTTCACGGAAGTTCGCCGTGATGGGCGTCTCGATGATCGAGCCGTCCGGCTTGGCCATCAAACCGCGCATGCCAGAGAGCTGGCGAATCTGCGCGGCGGAACCGCGCGCGCCCGAGTCGGCCATCATGTAGATCGAGTTGAACGACTCCTGATCGACTTCCTTGCCGTGGCGGTCCATCACCTTCTGCTTCGAGAGCTGGCTCATCATGACGCGACCCACTTCGTCGCCGGTCTTGCCCCAGATGTCCACCACCTTGTTGTAGCGCTCGCCGGCGGTGACGAGACCCGAGACGTACTGCTGCTCGATCTCCTTGACTTCCTTCTCGGCGCGCTCGATCAGGCCCGGCTTTTCCTTCGGCACCAACATGTCGTCGATGGCAATCGAGATGCCGGCGCGCGTGGCCAGCTTGAAGCCGGCTTGCAGCAGCTTGTCGGCAAAGATCACAGTCTCTTTCAAGCCGCACTTGCGGAACGAGACGTTGATCAGCTTGCTGATCTCTTTTTTCTTCAGCGCCTTGTTGAGGTTCGAGAACGCCAATCCGTGCGGCAGGATTTCCGACAGCAGCGCGCGGCCGACCGTCGTGTCTACGAGCTTGGGTGTCGAGACCCACTCGCCCTCGGCATCCTTGCTGTATTCGGGCAGGCGCACCGAAATCTTCGCGGTGACTTCGACCACGCCGTTTTCGAGCGCGCGAATCATCTCCGACACGTCCGCGAAGATCATGCCTTCGCCCTTGGCGTTGATGCGCTCGCGGGTCGCGTAGTACAGGCCCAGAACCACGTCTTGCGACGGCACGATCGACGGCTCACCTGAGGCCGGGAAAAGCACGTTGTTCGACGCCAGCATCAGCGTGCGCGCTTCCATCTGCGCTTCGATCGACAACGGCACGTGCACGGCCATCTGGTCACCGTCGAAGTCGGCGTTGAACGCCGCGCAAACGAGCGGATGCAGCTGGATCGCCTTGCCTTCGATCAGCACCGGCTCAAAAGCCTGGATGCCCAAGCGGTGCAGCGTCGGCGCGCGGTTCAAGAGAACCGGGTGCTCCTTGATGACCTCTTCGAGGATGTCCCAAACAACAGGCGTGCCGGCTTCGACTTCTTTCTTCGCCGCCTTGATGGTCGTCGCGATACCCATCGCTTCGAGGCGCGAGAAGATGAAGGGCTTGAAGAGTTCCAGCGCCATGGCCTTGGGGAGACCGCACTGGTGGAGTGCGAGCTCCGGGCCCACGACGATGACCGAACGCCCCGAGTAGTCCACGCGCTTGCCGAGCAGGTTCTGACGGAAACGGCCATGCTTGCCTTCAATGGCGTACACCACGTCGTTGTCGT
>JANNJX010000572.1:0-1705 GCA_031396005.1 Burkholderiales bacterium | reverse complement strand
TGGCCACGCAGGCCGGCGAGTTGGTTGCCCAGCTCACCGGTGTGAACTTCTTCGACCTGGGGGCCGCGCTCACGCTCTACCTGGACCCGACCCAGGTCTACCGCTTCGGCGCCGATGGTGCGCTGCTGCAGGCGCCCGCGCCCCGGGGCAGGGGTTGAGATGGCCCGCATCGATCTCGATCTGGCGCACAGCTACCGGCCCGACCCGCAGCAGGACAGCGACTACGCGCTGCTGCCGCTGAAGATGAGCTTCGAGGACGGCGGCGCCTATGCGCTGCTGGGCCCGTCGGGCTGCGGCAAGACCAGCCTGCTCAACATCATCTCGGGCCTCGTCAAACCCTCGCAAGGCGGTGTCAGGTTCGACGGCGTCGAGGTCAAGGACAAGACACCGCAGCAGCGCAACATCGCCCAGGTCTTTCAGTTCCCGGTGATCTACGACACGATGACCGTCGCCGAGAACCTGGCCTTCCCGCTGAAGAACCGCGGCGTGCCGGCGGAGCGCATCAAGCAGCGCGTGGGCAAGATCGCCGATATGCTGGAGCTGTCGGCGCAACTCGACCAGCGCGCCGCCGGTCTCGCAGCCGACGCCAAACAGAAGATCTCGCTCGGCCGCGGCTTGGTGCGCGAAGACGTGTCGGCCGTGCTGTTCGACGAACCGCTGACCGTGATCGACCCGCACCTGAAGTGGCAACTGCGGCGCAAGCTCAAGCAGATCCACAACGAGCTGAAGCTGACCCTCGTCTATGTGACGCACGACCAGGTCGAGGCGCTGACCTTTGCCGATCAGGTGGTGGTGATGACGCGCGGCCGCGCGGTGCAGATCGGCACGGCGTCGGAGTTGTTCGAGCGCCCGCGCCACACCTTCGTCGGCCACTTCATCGGCTCGCCGGGCATGAATTTTCTGCCGGCGTCGTTGCTGCCCGGCGCGCCGGCCGGTGCGACGCAGCTCGGCGTGCGGCCGGAGTACGTGACGCTGGCGGCGCCCAACGCACAAGGCGCCGTGGCCGCGACGGTGACGCAGGCGCAGGACATCGGCACCTACTGGCTCATCACCGCGACGGTGGGCGAGGGCGCGATCATCCGAGCGCGGCTGAGCCCCGACGAGGCGATTCCGAAGATCGGCAGCACGGTATGGCTGAAGATCATCGGCACGCACACCTGCTTCTACAAGGACGAGGAGCTCGTTGCATGAGCGCGCCGGGCCGTCCCAAGCGCGTAGCTCCCCCTCGGGGGGACCGCGCCACAGGCGCGAAGGGGGCACCATGAAACCGGTGAATCAGAAAGCCTGGTTCCTGATCCTGCCGGTCATCCTGTGCGTCGCCTTCTCGGCGATCCTGCCGCTGATGACCGTCGTCAACTACTCGGTGCAGGACATCATCAGCCCCGAGCGGCGCGTCTTCGTCGGCACCGAATGGTTCAAGTCGGTGATGCGCGACGACGATCTGCAAGGCGCGCTCGGCCGCCAGATCGTGTTCTCGCTGTCGGTGTTGCTGGTCGAGATTCCCTTGGGCATCGCACTCGCGCTGTCGATGCCCGCCAAAGGCTGGAAGTCGTCGGCCGTGCTGGTCGTCGTCGCGATCTCGCTGCTGATTCCGTGGAACGTCGTCGGCACCATCTGGCAGATTTACGGCCGCGCCGACATCGGCCTGATGGGCGCTGCGTTTGCCGCGCTCGGCATCGACTACAGCTACACCGGCAACGCCACG
>JANNJX010000565.1:0-12147 GCA_031396005.1 Burkholderiales bacterium | reverse complement strand
CGGGCATCGGCTCAGGACGATTCGGCATCGGCGACGACATGGGTTGGCTCATAAAATCACTGCAACCTGTCAGCCTACCCCAACAGGCAACGCCCTTCCTCCCTCTGCTGCCACCGTCATGACACCAGTACCCCCACGCTCACTTCGTTCGCTGCCCCCCGAGGGGGCGGGCAAGGCCCTTCGGGCGGCCGGGCGGGCCTTGCCATGAGCCTCTTCACCAACGTCGAAACGGCCCCGCGCGACCCGATCCTGGGCCTGAACGAACAGTTCGGCGGCGACCCGAACCCGAACAAGGTCAACCTCGGCGTCGGCGTGTACTACGACGAGAACGGCAAGCTGCCGTTGTTGAAATGCGTCTCGGCCGCAGAGCAGGCGATGGCCGAAGCGGCCAAGCCGCGCGGTTATCTGCCCATCGACGGCATTGCCGCTTACGACACTGCGGTGCAAGGCCTCGTCTTCGGCGCCGCCAGCGAGGTGATCGAGTCCAAGCGCGTTGCCACCGTGCAAGCCATCGGCGGCACCGGCGGCCTGAAGGTCGGCGCGGATTTCCTGAAGCAGGTCAACCCCAACGCGCAGGTGCTGATCAGCGCGCCGAGTTGGGAGAACCACCGCGCGCTGTTCACACGCGCCGGCTTCGACGTCGCCGAGTACCCGTACTACGACGCGAAGACAAGAGGCATCGGCTTCGCCGCGATGCGCAGCACCTTGCAAGCCGCGCCCGCCGGCACGATCGTCGTGCTGCACGCCTGCTGCCACAACCCGACCGGCGTTGACCTGACGGCCGCGCAGTGGGATGAAGTCGTCGCCATCGTCAAAGCACGCAACCTCGTGCCCTTCCTCGACATGGCCTACCAGGGCTTCGGTCAAGGCATCGCCGAAGACGGCGCGGCGGTCGCCAAGTTCGTCGCCAGCGGCGTCGATCTGTTCGTCGCCACTTCGTTCTCGAAGAGTTTTTCGCTCTACGGCGAGCGCGTCGGCGCGCTGTCTGTCGTCTGCAAGAGCGCCGAAGAAACGGCACGCGTGCTCTCGCAATTGAAGGTCGTCATCCGCACCAACTACTCCAACCCGCCGACGCACGGCGCGCAGATCGTTGCCACCGTGCTCGCCACGCCCGCCTTGCGCACGCAGTGGGAAGAAGAGCTGGCCGGTATGCGTGTGCGCATCAAGGCCATGCGCACGGCCCTCGTCGAAAAACTCCCTGCCGCCGGCGTGAAGCACGATATGGGCTTCATCGCACAGCAGCAAGGCATGTTCAGCTACTCGGGCTTGAACGCGGCGCAAATGCAGCGCCTGCGCAGCGAGTTCGGCATCTACGGCGTCGATTCGGGCCGCATCTGTGTGGCCGCGCTGAATGCGAAGAACATCGACGCCGTGGTCGCGGCGATTGCCCAGGTGATGTAAGGCAGGCGAAAGCCACGCGCCAGAAGCGTGGTTTTCGTAGGTGTTTTTGCGCTGGTTCGCGGCTGCGGGGTATCGCACGATTGTTGCAACGCAGCATCCAGTGCACACTCCAGCCATGCTTTACCAGCTCTACGAAACCCAACGCGCCCTGCTCTCACCGTTCTCCGAGTTCGCCAGCGCCACCTCCAAGCTTTACAACCACCCGCTGTCGCCGTTCGCGCATGGGCCGATGGCACAGCGCGTCTCGGCCGGCTTCGATCTGATGCACCGGCTGGCCAAGGAGTACGAGAAGCCGCCGTTCGAGATCACCAGCGCCGAAGTCGATGGCGTGCAGGTCGCCGTGCAGGAGCAGGTGGCGATCGAGAAGCCGTTCTGCCGCCTGTTGCGCTTCAAGCGCTTCACCGACGACCCGACCGCGCTGAACGACATGAAGAAGCAGCCGCCGGTGCTGGTGGTGGCGCCGCTGTCGGGCCACCACTCGACGCTGCTGCGCGACACGGTGAAGAACCTGCTGCAGCACCACAAGGTCTTCATCACCGACTGGACCGACGCGCGCATGGTGCCGGCCGACGTCGGCCCGTTCCACCTCGACGACTACGTGGCCTATATCGAAGAGTTCATCCGCCACATCGGCCCCGAGGTCAACGTCATCTCGGTTTGCCAGCCGACCGTGCCGGTGCTCGCCGCGGTGTCGCTGATGGCCTCGCGCGGCGAGTTCACGCCGCGCACGCTGACGATGATGGGCGGCCCGATCGACGCCCGCAAATCGCCGACCGCCGTCAACAACCTGGCGATGAACAAGAGCCACGATTGGTTCGAGCACAACGTCATCTACCGCGTGCCGCCGAACTACCCAGGCGCGACGCGACGCGTCTACCCCGGCTTCCTGCAGCACACCGGCTTCGTGGCGATGAACCCCGACCGCCACATGACGTCGCACTACGACTACTTTCTCGACTTGATGCGCGGCGACGACGACAGCGCCGAGAGCCACCGCAAGTTCTACGACGAGTACAACGCCGTGCTCGACATGCCGGCCGAGTACTACCTCGACACCATCAAGGTCGTGTTCCAGGACTTCGCGCTCGTCAACGGCACCTGGCGCGTCAATGGCGAGCTGGTCAAGCCGCAGGACATCACGAGCGGCGCGTTGCTGACGATCGAAGGCGAGCTCGACGACATCTCCGGCGCCGGCCAGACACGCGCCGCGCACGACCTGTGCACCGGCCTGCCGAAGTCGCGCCAGTTCCACTACGACGCCGTCGGCGCCGGCCACTACGGCATCTTCTCCGGCCGCCGCTGGCGCGAGCAGGTTTATCCGACGGTGCGCGAGTTCATCGCCCAGCACGGCAGCGGGCCGTTGCCTGCGGCGGCGAAAACGGCGGCGAAAACGGCGGCGAAAACGGCGGCGAAAACGGCGAAGAAGACGGCGGCGAAGAAAGCGCCGGCGAAAACAGGCCGCCGATAATCGGCGCGTGAGCGCCACCGCTGTTTCACTCGCCGAACGCATCGACGCCGCGCTGCCGCAGACGCAGTGCACGCGCTGTGGTTATGCCGATTGCCGCGCCTACGCCGATGCCATCGCCGTTGGCGAAGCGGCGATCAACCAATGCCCGCCCGGCGGCGCCGAAGGCGTTGCGCGGCTGGCCGCGATCACCGGCCAGGACATCATCACTCTGAATCCCGCCAACGGCGCCGAGGGGCCGCGCAAGCTGATGTTCATCGACGAAGCCTGGTGCATCGGCTGCACGCTGTGCATCGAGGCCTGCCCGGTGGATTGCATCGTCGGCGCGCCGAAGACGATACACACCATCATCGAAGGCCTGTGCACCGGTTGCGAGCTGTGCCTGCCGGCGTGCCCAGTCGATTGCATCCTGGTCGAAGATGCGACACCGGGCCGCAGTGGTTGGCAAGCATGGACCGAAGGCGATGCTGACGAGGCCCGTACGCGTTACGCCGCGCACCGCGCGCGCGCACAACGCAACGTGCGAGACAACGACGCACGCCTCGCCGCCAAAGCGCAGCACAAGCTCGCCGACCTGGCGGCAGTCAGCAGCATCACGGACCCGGTGGCGCTGGAACGCAAACGCGCCACGATCGAGGCGGCCATCGAGCGAGCATCAGCGCGCGCCCGCGCGAGAACGCCGACATGACACCACAAAATAGGGACACCTTCTTCGCCACGCTGCGCGAAGCCAACCCGCAGCCGGCCTCTGAACTGGCGTACAGCAGCGTCTTCGAACTCGTCGCCGCCGTGCTGCTCTCCGCGCAGGCCACCGACGTCGGCGTCAACAAGGCGACGAAACGCTTGTTCGCCGTCGCGCCGACGCCGCAGAAGATGCTCGCCCTGGGCGTGGCCGGCATCGAAGAACATATCAAGACGATCGGCCTGTACCGCAACAAGGCCAAACATCTGCACGAGACCTGCCGCATGCTGATCGAGCAGCATGGCGGCCAGGTGCCGCGCTCGCGCCAAGCGCTAGAAGCGCTGCCGGGCGTCGGCCGCAAGACCGCCAACGTCGTCTTGAACGTCGCTTTCGGCGAACCGACGATGGCGGTCGACACGCACATCTTTCGCGTCGGCAACCGCACCGGCCTGGCGCCGGGCAAGACGCCGTACGACGTCGAGATGAAACTCAACAAGCGCGTGCCCGAAGCCTACCGCGTCGATGCCCACCACTGGCTGATCCTGCACGGCCGCTACGTCTGCGTGGCGCGCAAACCGCTGTGCTGGCAGTGCCGCGTCGCGGCTCAGTGCGCGTTCGAGCCGAAGACCGCAGCGCCATAGCGCGGCGGCGCAGGCCAGGTCGATGCGCTCGGCACGGTCGGCGGTTGTTGCCGCAGCCACAGCCAGGCATTGATCCACCCCGCATGGCCGACGACGAGGCACGAGCCTGAATGCAATGACGTGAATCGCCGCACGCGCTCGAAGAGTTGCGCCAGCGATTCACCGCCGCCCGGCGCGTGGTGCATGAAGTCGTCTTCCCAAGCACGCACTTGCTCGATGCCGATGTTCGCCCACGGCAGACCGTCCCAATCGCCGAAGTTCATCTCGGCCAGATCAGCGTCGATGCGATGCAAAAAACCGAAGCGCCGCAAGCTGCCGCCGACCGAGGCGCAGCGTTCGAGCGGCGAGGTGAGCACGATCCGCGGCCCACCTGCGCGGCGCACGTGAGCGCGGATGCGGTGCGCGAGGCGCTTGGCGCGGCGCGGGTCAACGGTCAGATCGGTGCGGCCGATGCAGCGCCCGCGCGCACCCTCGGGTTTCGGGTGGCGCCAGACGATGAGCCTCGTCATTGGAGCGCGACGATGGCGAGATAGATCGCCAGCTCGCCGAGTTGCTGCGTCGCGCCGAGCGTGTCGCCCGTGAAGCCGCCGAGGCGGCGGCGCAGCCAGCGCGCCATCAGCAACGCGACGAGCGCAGCAGCCATCAACGAGACGAGCACCGCGGATGCGTCGAGCTGGCGCGTGCCGAGCACGGCACCGGCCACCAGCAGAGCCCAGAACACGGCCACGGCGACACCGGCCAGCGACACCTGCGTTGACAACGGCTTGGCTTTCGCCGCGTCCGCATCGCCCGCATACGGCAACCAGCGGATCAGCGCCACCGGCAACGCGCGCGATACGCTGTGCGCCAACAGCAGCGCCGCCACCGCCTGCGCGCCGAGCGCGATCAGCGCCGCCGCCTTCAACGCCAGCACCGCCACCAGCGCCGCCGTGCCGTAGGTGCCCAGGCGCGAGTCCTTCATGATCGCCAACGCCTTGTCGCGAGAGACCACACCGCCGAGCGCGTCGAAGGTGTCGGCCAAGCCGTCTTCGTGGAATGCGCCGGTGAACACGAGCGTGGCCGCCATCGACAGCAGCACGGCCAGCGGCCATGGCCACAGCGCCGACGCGCCTTGCAACACCAACGCCGCCACCACACCCACGAGCAGACCGACCAGTGGAAAGTGGCGCGCGCATCGGTGCAGCCATTCGTCGCGGTAACCGACCCACGCCGGCACCGGCACGCGCGTCAGGAACTGCATGGCCAGCAGCGCCAGGCGCAATTCGTGCAGCAGCCGCTGCATCATGCCGAGCGGTCCGACACGCCCGCCGACTCGAAGCTCGCCATCTGTTCGAGAAGGCGCACGGCAGAGACGATCAATGGCCAGGCCAGCGCGGCACCGGAGCCTTCGCCCAAACGCAAGCCCAGATCGAGCAGCGGCTTCACCCCGAGCCGCGAAAGCCACAGCGCGTGCCCGCTCTCCGCCGAGCAATGCGAGAACACGCAGGTGCCGAGCACACGCGGCGCGACCTTCGCAGCCACCGCCACAGCCGCCGTGCTGATGAAGCCATCGACGACGACCATGCGCCGCTGCGACGCCGCTTCGAGAACGGCGCCGACCATCGTGGCCACTTCCAGGCCGCCGAGCGCCGCCAACACCGCGAGCGGCTCGCGCACATCGGCATGGCGTTCGAGCGCGGTTCGCAGCACGCCGAGTTTGTGCGCCAGGCCGGCGTCATCGACGCCGGTGCCGCGCCCCGTGCATTGCGCCAGCGGCAGTCCGGTCAGGCGCTGCATCAGCAGCGCTGCGATCGACGTGTTGCCGATGCCCATCTCGCCGAGGAGCAGTGCGTTGCCCGGCAGCGCGCGCACGACCGCGCGGCCGTGCTCGATCGCGGCCTCGCATTGCGCCACGCTCATCGCCGCCTGCTCGACCAAATCCGCGCTGCCGCGCGCCGTCTTCCTGACGATGAGCTGCGGGTGCGGCGCGAAGTCATGTCGCACGCCGCAATCGACCACCGTCAGCGCCAGATCGTGCTGGCGCGCCAGCACCGACACCGCCGCGCCGCCGGCGAGAAAGTTCGCCACCATCTGCGCCGTCACGTCGCTCGGGTAGGCCGAGACGCCGCGCGCCGCGATGCCGTGGTCGGCAGCGAAGACGACGAGTTGCGGCGCGTCGAGCCGCGGCTGCTCGCGCTGCTGGATCAGCGCCAGTTGCAGCGCCAGGCTTTCGAGTCGGCCGAGCGAGCCGGTCGGTTTGGTCTGGCGGTCGAGGCGATGCTGCACTTTCGCCGCGAGTGCAGCATCGTCGAACGCGGGGATCACGAACTCATCGTCTTTCACGGCGAACCTCCTCCAAAGCAGCACAGACTGCACGCGCGCCGATGGCAATGCGCGGGCCCTGGCGGCTGATCTCGTCGCCGGGCAGCGTGAACAGCCAGCCGTGCTTCGCAGCGGGCAGCGCCCGGTTCAACGCGCGCCAGGCGATGAAGGGCTCGGCGTCGGGTTCACGTCGCATCGTCGGCTCGCCCCCGCCGCCCGATGAACGCGCGCTCAGGATCGCTTGCGGTTTCGCCGCCAACACGGACTCGGTCGAGACCTCGGGCACCAGCGTCTTCAGCGTGCCGAACACATTGCGCCCGCCGCACAAATGGATCACGTCGCTGATCAGGTGCTGATCGTTGAGAGTCAGCAGCGGGCGCGACCACACTTGATAAAACACGGCGACCGGCGGCTTGTTCGCTTGCTCGCGGCCGAGCGCGGCGAGTTCGTCGCGCAGCGCGCGCGCACGCGCTCGCGCGGCGTCGGCGGTGCCGAACAGCTCGCCCAGGCGCTCGATCGCGCGCGCCACGTCATCCAGTCGGCGCGGCTCGAGGTGCACCACCGGCACGCCGGCCGACACCAGCTGCGCCAACTCGCGCTGCGAGTTGCCGCTGGTCCAGACCAGCACCACGTCGGGCTTCAGGCGCAGCAGGCGCTCGACATCGACACGCTGGTAGTCGCCGACGCTGGCCACCGCGCGCGCCTCGGGCGGGAAGTCGCTGCCGATCACGGTGGCCACGAGGCGCGCGCCGGCGCCTGCCGCATAGACCAGCTCGGTCAGGCTCGGCGCGAGCGTGGCCACGCGCTGCGGCGGCGCGGCGAAGCTGTGGCGGCGCGCGCTGTCGTCGATGAAATCGGCGCCGTGCGCGAACAGCGACGCCGTGATGCACAGCCCTGCAAACACCCTGCGCTTCATCGTCGTTCTCCTTTGACGGCCACCGGCAGGCCGGCCACCATCCAGCTCACCTGCGTGGCCATCGCCGCCACGTCCTGATGCAGGCGGCCGAGCGCATCGACGACGCGCCGCGTGGCGGCATCCGTCGGCACGACACCGAGGCCGATCTCGTTGCTGACGACGATGACGCGGCCCGGTGCGTTGCGCAGCGCTTCGAGTACCAACGCGGTCGCGCGGTCCGCATCGACCGTCGCCACCCCGGCGGGCGGACAGATCAGTTGCGACAACCACAGCGTCAGGCAGTCGATCAGCAGGCATGCGTCCGCTGCGGCATGAGCTTGAATCGCATCGGCCAGACCACTCTGCGTGGGTGGAGCTTCGATCACACGCCAATGCGCCGGCCGGTCTGCGCGGTGGCGTTCGATGCGATCGCGCATCTCATCATCGGCGGCCAAGGCGGTCGCGATGACAGTGACATGACGCTGCGATGAAGCGAGCGTTTGCGCGAAGCGGCTCTTGCCGGAACGCATGCCGCCGATCACCAGATGCAGCTTACTCATGTCGGCCCCACCCACAGACGACGCTGTCCGCAGACCTCGACCCAGGCGATCGGCACGCTGAAGGCGTGGCCCAAACGTTCGGGCGTCAGCACCGCCTCGCGCGTGCCGACCACCGCGCCGCCGCGGCCATCGAGCAGCACCGCATGCGTCGCCACGCGCCAGGCGAGGTTCAGATCATGCAGGCTGGCAACGACGCTGCCGCCGTGTTCCTGCAGAAGCTGCACGAGCAACTCCTGGTGCGCCAGATCGAGGTGCACCGTCGGCTCGTCGAGCAGCAGCAGCGGTGCGCCCTGCCACCACGCCGTGGCCAGCGCCACACGCTGACGCTCGCCGCCGGACAAGGTGCGCACGTCGGCATCCGCCAGCGGCGCGACATCGAACTGCCCGAGCAAAGCACGCAGCGAGCCGGCATCATCGTCGTCGAACTGGCGCGCCAGCCTGACCGTCTCGGCGACCGTGGCGGGGAACGGATCGGTCCAATGCGGCGGGCACCACGCACGTTCGCGCGCCAGCTCGGCGAGCGGCCATTCGTCGAGCGCGCGGCCGTGCAACGTGACCGTGCCCTGCGCCGGCAACAACAGCCCCGCCAGCGTGGCCAGCAGCGTGCTCTTGCCGGCACCGTTGGGGCCGAGCAGGATCCAGCGCTGGCCCGGCTCGATGACGGCATTGAAGCCGCTGCACAGCACGCGGCCGTGCGTGCCGGCACGCAGCGCCACGTCGTGCAGCGCCAGGCCTCTCATCGCAAGCGCCCTCGCAACAGCAGCCAGACGAAGGCCGGCACGCCGATGCACGCCGAGAGCACGCCCACCGGCAGCTGGATCGGCGCGGCCAGCGTGCGCGCCAGCGCATCGACGATGACGACGAACGCGCCACCGACGAGCGCGCTGGCCGGCAGCAATGCAGCAGCCGCGCGCACGCCCGCCAGGCGCAGCGCATGAGGCACGACGAGGCCGACAAAACCGATCGCCCCGGCCGTGGCCACCGCCGCGCCCGTGGCCAGCGCCGCGGCCGCGAGCACGACGCGCCGCCGCCGTGCCACCGGCACGCCGAGGCTGAGGGCCCAGGCGTCGCCGCGCGCGAGCACGTCGAGCTCGCGCGCGCGCGGCAGCACGAGTGCGAGTGCCACCACGAGCGCCATCGCCACCGGCCACCACGCGGTGGCACCGTTCAAGTCGCCGAGCAACCAGAACACCATGCCACGCAACTGGCCTTCGGGCGCGAGCGACAACATCAGTGCGATGCCCGCCGAGCACGCCGAGCCGATCATCACGCCGAGCAGCAAGAGCGTGACCGTGCCTTCGTGCGCGTGGCCCGCCATCAACGCGGTGCGACGCCCGAGCGCGCGCCACGACAGGCCGAGCAACAGCGCGGTGGCGATGCCGGCGCCGGCCGCAGCGCCGGCCATCGGCCACCAGACATCGGCGCTATCGACCGGCGCGAACGCGAGCACTGCCAACGCGCCGACGGCAGCGCCGCCCGAGACGCCGAGCACCGATGGATCGGCCAGCGGATTGCGCGTGATGCCTTGCAGCAGCGCACCCGCGAGCGCCAAGGCGGCACCGCTGAAAAAACCGGAGGCGACGCGCGGCGCGCGCACGCCCCACAGGATCTGCGGCTCGACGATGCCCCAGCCGGCCGAGCCGGCTGCGAGGCCGAATGCGAGCGCAACGAGCGCACACGCGGCGGCAGCGGGCAACCAGCGGGACCAGGGCGAGAGGTCGGGCATGTCAGTGGCGCCCGGCCGTTCCGAAGCCACTGCGCGCCCCCTCGGGGGGCAGCGAACGAAGTGAGCTTGGGGGTTTCATCCTAGAGCGCGTTGCTGTCGAAGCGCACGCCGATCCACGCCTGACGGCCGAGCGCGCCGTAGTCTTTGGCCGGCTCGTATCGTTTGTCGAAGGCGTTGAGCAGCTTGGCTTCGAGGCGCCAAGAGGGTGCGAGTTGCCAATGCGCACCGAGGTCGAGCAATTGATACGCCGCGAGCTGCGCGCCGCCTTCGGGCCGGCTGCCCACCGCGTTGACCGTGACCTGCGCGCCCCACGGCGCGGCGTCGTAGCCGAGCGTGGCGTTGCCGCTGTACGCCGCGCGGCGCACGAGACGCGCGCCGCTGTTGCGGTCTTTGGCGTCAAGGAATTCCGCGCCGACGCGCCAGCGCCAGGCGCTGCTCGTGCCTTGCGCCGACAGCGATGTGCCGCGCAAGCGCGCCCGGCTGACGTTGGCCGCACAGCCGAAGGGGTAGCCCGCGGGGCAGGCCGCCGGATCCGGCTCGTAGCCGATGAGGTCGCGCACGCGGTTGTCGAACGCCGTGGCCTGCGCGCTCCAGCCGTCGCCTTGCCACGCGGTGCCGACTTCGAGACTGCGTGCGCGCTCGGGGCGGACGCTCTCGACGCCGAACTCGGGGAAGTACAGCTCGTTGAAGCTCGGCGCGCGAAACGCCGTGCCCGCCGCCGCGCGCAGCGTCCATTGCGGCGCGGCCTGCCAGGCGTAGGCGAGCTTGCCGGTGGTTTGCGCGCCGTAGACATCGTGATCGTCGCGGCGCAGATCGACCTGCCAACGGTGCACGTCGATGCGGCCGAGCGCGCTGATGCCGAACGCCGTGTTGTCGCTGCGCCGGGCCGCGGCGCCGAGTGACGCCGCCAGCACGCGCACCTCGTTGCGCTCGATGAGGCCGACCAGCGTGGTGTTCGATGCCAGCTCGACGCTCGGCTGCCACGACAGTTGCCGTCGGCGCGTGTCGTAGCGGTCGATCGTGTTGGCGCCGCTGGCGAGCTCGTCGCGGCTTTCGGCCAGCGTGAGCTCGCTGCGTCCGCCGGCGCCGAACGTCGCGCTGTGCGTCACGGCCGCCAGCGTCGTGTCGAGGCGGTTGCGGAAGTCGGGGCTAGGGTCGGGCAGGAAATCCGGCGGCAAGGAGTCGGCCGAATCGAACTGCGAGCGCAGCCGTGTGTCGAGCAAGCGCAGGCCGATGCGCTGCGACGACGTGATCGCGTAGCCGATCTGCGCGCTGACGCTGCCGCGAGAAAAGCCATCGGCGTCCGCGTTGTAGCGGCCGAACGCATCGGCCGGGTCGGCCACCGCCGACACGCCGTCGCTGGCCTCGCGCGATGCCGAAAGCGCCAGATCGATGTCACCCACGACGCCGCTCACGCTGCCCTGCACTTCGCTCGACCCATAACGGCCCGCATGCAGAGAAGCCTGCACTCGCGGCGCGCCGCGCTGGCCGCGCTTGGTGAAGACCTGGATCACACCGCCGACCGCATCGGCGCCGTACAAGCTGCTGCCGGGGCCGCGCAGCACTTCGATGCGCTCGATGGCAGCCAGGCCCAACGCTTCGAGCGCGGCCTGGCCGAGCGTGGCCGAGCCTATGCGCACGCCGTCGATCAGCACGACGGTGTTGGCCATCGACGCGCCGCGGATGAAGATGCCGGCGGTCTGCCCCGGCCCGCCGGTGCGCGACAGCTGCACGCCGGCAACGTCGCGCAGCACGTCTTCAAGCGAGCTGCCGGCGGCGTTGCGCAATTGCGCTTGGTCGATGACGACGACATCGGCCAGCACCTGCGCCAGCGGCACCGGCACGCGGTTGGCAGTGACGACCACTTGCTGCGTGGCGGATGTCGGGTTGGAGGTTTGCGCTTGGGTGGCGGCTGCCAGCGCGCCAAAGCAAAGCAGCGCTGCAAGAGCGCCTGGGGTGCGGGTGAACATGAGATTGAAAAGGCCCAGTCGAGGTGCGCGCCGGCTTCCCCGCCAGCACACACGTTTCGGCGCGGCTTCTTTCGAAACCACGCCCCCTGCTGGCCGGTATCCGGGCTGGCGCAGCGACCCGTGTGGCCTTCCCAGAGCGACTGCTTTGCTCCAGTGGCCGTTGAACACGAGCGGGAGGTCGCGAGACCTCCGTGCGCTTACCGTTGCGGGGGCAGCTCGGGTTGGTATTGCCGCGAGGCGGCTCCACTTCCCGATTCCCGTTTACCCCAAGCCGCCGAGATCGGCGGCCCAGGCACCAACGCAGCAGATGGTATCAGCGAGTCCTGCGGGCCGCTTTATGATGGTTGCACATCACGCGCTGCACATTTTCATGGCCACGCTGCAAGACCTCGCCACGCGCATCGACCGCCTGCTGTTGCGGCACTCGGAGTTGGAGCGCACCAACAAGCTGCTGCTCGAACAAGTCGCATCGCTGGCCGGCGAGCGCGACAGTCTGAAATCACGCC
>JANNJX010000754.1:0-1866 GCA_031396005.1 Burkholderiales bacterium | reverse complement strand
GCCGCGGCCGACACCTTTCGTGCCGCCGCGCGCGAGCAACTCGCGGTGTGGGCCGGGCGGGCGCAGGTCGAGATCGTCAGCCAGGAAGGCGGCGACCCGGCGGCGGTGACCTTCGATGCGGTGACGGCCGGCCGCGCGCGCGGTTGCGACGTGGTCATTGCCGACACCGCAGGCCGCCTGCCGACTCAGGCGCACCTGATGGACGAGTTGAAGAAGATCAAGCGCACCATCGGCAAGGCCCAGGACAGCGCACCGCACGAGGTGCTGCTGGTGGTCGATGGCAACACCGGGCAGAACGCGCTGTCGCAGGTCAAGTCGTTCGACGAGGCGCTGGCGCTGACCGGCCTCGTGGTGACCAAGCTCGACGGCACTGCCAAGGGCGGCGTGCTCGCGGCGATGGCGCTGTGGGGGCGCGAGCGCGCGGGTGGGCCGGTGCCGGTTTACTTCATCGGTGTCGGCGAGACGCTCGAAGACCTCGAAACTTTCAACGCGCGCGAGTTCGCGCAGGCCCTGCTCGGCTGACGGCGGTCAGCGCCGTCCGCTGCCGCTCCACGGATCAGGCTTGTTGGGTTGCGGGCGCTGCGCCTGCCGCTGTTCGCTCTCCAGCGGCACGCGCCCGCTGTCGAGGTCGTCGAACCACGTGGACGGCGGCGGCTCGCGGCGCGGCTCGTCGTCGAATGGGATGTTGAGCACCTCGGGTATCGGGATGCTGCCCGGCGTCGGCCGCGTCGGCACCTTGGGCTCGATGATTTCGGGCTTGCGCGCGCCGACCTCTTCGATGTCGCCGATGCGCTGCGTGATCTGGTCGCGCGCGAAATCCGGCGACGGCAGCGCCTCTTCGCGCCAGAGGAAGACCTTCACGCCGGCGGCCTTCAACACGCGGGTCATGCGCGAGCGCCGCCGTTCGGCGCGTTCGCTGCTGCGCGTCGAGGTCAGCAGCACGACGCCGATGACCAGTGTCGAGCGGTCGCAGATCACCAGGTCGGCGCACAGGTGGCCGACGCGCGTCAGCCATTCGGCATACGAGTGGCGGCGCGGCACCTTGATGAAGCGCGCCAGCGGCACCTGCGCGAACATGACGCACTCGGGCAGGGCTTTGAGCAGCACCTCGTGCGCGCCGCGCTCGCCGGCCGTCAGCAGCCGCGTCACCTCCGGCGGCCACGCGATCACGGTGTCGATGTCGTCGCCGCCACGGCCGCGCTTGCCGGCGTCGGGATCGGACACTGCCACCTTGCGGTTGCGCTGCCACAGCAAAAAGACCATTCCGCCCAGCAGCAACACGCCGATGAGCAACAACAGTTCCATGGACAAGGACATGCTTCAACGGCTCCTGAGCTTCGTGGAGCAACCACGGTTTTGGAACATACGCGCCCTGAGGCTCTGCTGTCATCCCCAAGAGTAACAGCGGCGGCTCGGGATAACCCGTGAATCCACATGTGGTCTGCGCCGCAGAGCTCAGCGCATCATCTTGCCCGCGCCGCCCATGCCGCCGAAGCGCTTCATCATCTTCGCCAGGCCGCCGCCCTGCATCTTCTTCATCATGCCGCGCATCTGCTCGAACTGGTTGAGCAGGCGGTTGACTTCCTGCACCTGCACCCCCGCACCGGCGGCAATGCGGCGCTTGCGCGTCGCCTTGATCAGATCGGGCTTGCGTCGCTCGCCGGGCGTCATCGAGCAGATGATGCCTTCCATGCGGCGCACATCGCGCTCGGCGCGGTCCATGTCGGCAGGGCCGAGCTGGCCGGCTTTGGCGGTGAGTTGACTCGGCAGCTTGTCCATCAGCCCTGACAACCCACCCATCTTTTTCATTTGCGAGATCTGCACCAGGAAGTCGTTCAGGTCGAAGCCCTCGCCGGACTTCATCTT
>JANNJX010000525.1:0-4082 GCA_031396005.1 Burkholderiales bacterium | reverse complement strand
GTGCGCGGCCAGGAGCGTGGCCTACGTCGATGCGCCGCTGGCGCGCACGCCGGTCGAGGCCGAGGCCGGGCGGCTGAACGTGATGGTGGGCGCCACCGACCTGCAGTTCGCGCAACTCGAACCGGTGCTCAAGACCTTCGCAGAAAACGTCTTCCACGTCGGCGCGCCGGGCGCGGGCCACACCATCAAGCTGCTCAACAACTTCATCGCGCAGGCGATCTGCAATGCCACCGCCGAAGCCTTCGCCGTCGGTCAGAAGGCAGGCGTGGACCTGAAGCAACTCGTCTCGCTGGTGTCGGCGGGGCTGGTGAACTCAGGCATCTTCCAGATCATGGCGAAGACGCTGGACGGCCAGCTCGACGGCATGAAGTTCGAGCTCAACAACGCGCGCAAGGACGTGCGCTACTACACCCACCTCGCCGAGAACCTGGGCGTGCCGTCTGTCATGGGTGAGGCGGTGCACCAGTCGCTGGTGGTGGCCTGCGCGCTCGGCTACGGCAGCAAGCTGGTGCCGTCGCTGGTCGAGGCGCAGGAGCAACTGGCGGGCGTGAAGATCGTGCCGCGTTAGTTCTCGGCAGCGAACGACCGCGCCAGCACGGCGGGTGCGGCGGCGGCCCGGTCCACTTCGAGCACGGTGATGCGCCACAAGGTGCGCGCGTCGTCCGCGTCGATCAGCGTCGCCGAATGCAACAGCGCCGCGTTGTCCCAGACCACGATGTCGCCGACCCCGTATTGGAAGCTCAGCCGGTACTTGGGCTGCGTCGCATGCGCGGCGAGCTCGTCGAGCAGGCTGCGCGCCTCGTCGTCGGGCATGCCGACGATACCGAACGAGCTGCCAGACACGGCGTACAGCGCGGTGCGGCCCGTGACCGGGTGCGGCCGCGCGATGCGGTGCGTGATCACCGGCATGCGCGCCTTCTGCTCGGCGCTCAGGACCGATGCCGCCGTGCGGCTGGCCTCGTTCACGTCCTGTCGGTTGCCGTAGTGGTGCACCGCCAGCAGCGGCTCGATGCGCCGCTTCATGGCGTCGCTCAATTCGTCGTAGGCGGCCAGCTGGTTGGCAAACAGCGTGTTGCCGCCGCGCCGGGGCACCACGCGCGAGTACAGCGTGGTCGCGCGCGCCGGCACCGCGAGGTAGGAGTAGTCGGTGTGGAAGTAGGAACCGGCGTCCTGCAGTCCGGTGGGCCGGCCGTCCTGGCGCACGTTGGACAGGATCAGGATGTTCGGATCGTGCGGGTGGTGGAACTGGTCGATCACGTGCGGCTGCGGCGGGCCCAGGCGCCGCGCGAAGGCCAGGAACTGGGCCGCGCTGATGTCCTGCCCACGCAGCGCCAGCACCTGGTTCGCATAGAAAGCTCCTTCGAGTTGCTCGAACACGGCGTCCGACAAGGGCCGCGAGAGATCGACGTCGGCCGTCTCGACACCGAACGACGATAGCGGCTTGAATCCGATCATCGCTACAGGGTGCCGGGCGGGAACAGCCGCGGGATGAACAGCGCCACGCTCGGCCAGACGATGATCATTGCCAGCACGGCCAGCATCGGCATGAGCATGATGAGCGTGTCCTTGAGCACCGTGACCATGCGCACCTTGGCCACCGCACACGAGATCATCAGGCACAGGCCGTAGGGCGGGGTCACCAGGCCGAAGGCCAGCGAGACGATGCCGACGATGGCGAAGTGCACCGGGTCCATGCCGGCGCTGGCGGCCAGCGGCTGCAGGATGGTGCCGACGATGATGATGGCGGGAATCGCGTCCAGGAAGCAGCCGACGACCAGGAACACGCCGGCGATGAAGAAGCCCGTGGTCGTCGGCCCCATGCCCCAGGCCGAGACGTTCTCGAGCAGCGCCTTCGGAATCTGGTAATAGGCCAGCAGCCAGCCGAACGCGCTGGCCGTGCCGACGCAGAACAGCGCCACCGCGGACAGCTTGCCGGTGTCGAGCAGCGCGCTGTACAGGCCCTTCAGGTTCATCTCGCGGTAGACCCAGAACGAGAGCGCACCGGCATACAGCACCGCGATGCAGGCCGACTCGGTCGCGGTGAACCAGCCGAAGATCTTGCCGCCGATGATGATGAAAGGCGTGAACAGCGCCGGCAGCGAGATCAGCGCCGAGGCAAACACCTCCTTCAAGGTGGCGCGCGTGTAGGTCGGGTAGCCGCGACGCTTGGCATAGGCGTGCACGGTGGCCATCTGCGCCAGGCCGATCAGCAGGCCGGGCACGATGCCGGCCAGCATCAGCGCACCGATCGACACCGTCAGCACGCCGCCCCAGACGATCATCAGGATCGATGGCGGGATGATGACCGCCAGCACCGCCGAGACGGCCGTGATCGCGACCGAGAAGCTGACGTCGTAGCCTTCCTTGACCTGGGCCTCGATGAAGATCTTGCCCTGGCTCGCGGCGTCGGCCGTTGACGAGCCCGAGACGCCGGCGAAGAAGATCGACAGCACCACGTTGACCTGCGCCAGCCCGCCCGGGAAGTGACCCACCAGCGCGCGCGAGAAGCGCACCAGGCGGTCGGTGATGCCGCCCACGCCCATCAGGTTGGCGGTGAGCAGGAAGAACGGCACCGCCAGCAGGATGAAGGAGTTGTAGGCGTTGAAGGTTTCCTGGATCAGGTTCTGCGGCGACAGGCGGTCCTCGATGAAAAAGATCGGCAGGCAAGCCAGGCCGAGCGCGAAGGCGATCGGCACGCGCAGGAACATCAGGCCGAAGAAGATGCCGAACAGGATGGTGGCGGCGGTGGACGGGTCGAGCGTGGCGGCGGTCATTGGAGCCCCTCGCCCAACGGGTACGTCTGGCGATCCCCCGAGGGGAGGAGGGCCGGCTCGGGAGCGGCCCGGCGCTCGGCCGTCATGCGGCCACCTCGTCGTGGCCGCGCAGCACACGGATCGCGCGCAGCAGGTGCTCGCCCTGAAACAGGATCCAGCTCACCCCGGTCAGCGGCCAGGCAATATGGATCATCCACAACGGCAGTTCGGCCAGCTCGGAGAAGCGCTTGAAGGCGAAGCGCGTGAACTCCCAGCCCCACCAGACGAAGACCAGTGCGAAGACGAGCACGAAGACGCTGCCGATGATCTTGAGCAGCGCATTGGCGCGTGCGCCGAGCTGCGGCCAAACATCGACATCGAAGTGCGTGCTCTCGCGGATGCCGACCATGGCACCGATCATGATCATCCAGACGAACAGGAAGCGCGCCATCTCCTCGGTCCAGATGTAGCTCGGGATCAGGCTGGTGTAGCGCGAGAAGATCTGCAGGCTGACCGGGATGATGATGATCGCCACGGAAGCGGCGAGCAGCATCGACAGCAGCCGGCTGTAGGCTGCCGAGACGCGGCCGAGGACTCTCAGCAAGGTGCTCATGCAAAAAGAACGGCGACGTGGTCGACGTCGCCGTTGTGTCCGAACTGATCGGTGTCGGTCAAAGCGCCTTGATCTTGGCGTAGATCGCGTCGGCGCCCACTTCCTTGGCGTAGGCCTCCATCACCGGGTCGGCCAGCTTCTTCATCGCGTCGCGCTCGGTGAAGGGCACGCGCTTCAACTTGTTGGCCTTCTCCAGCGCCTCGAGCTTGGCGCTGTCCTCGCCCGATTCGACCTGGCGGCCGAAGGCGCCGGCTTCCTTGCCGGCCTTGACGACCGCGGCCTGCAGGTCCGGCGGCAGCTTGGCGAAGGTCTTGCCGGAAAAGCAGATCGGCCGGATGGTGATGGCGTGCTGGGTCATCGACAGGTGCGGCGCGACCTCGAAGAACTTCATCGCCTCCACACCCGCCGCTTCGTTTTCGCCGGCGGCGATGACGTTGTTCTGGATCGCGTTGTAGACCTCGTTGTAGGCGATCACCGTCGGGCTCATGCCGATGGCGCTGAAGGTGCGGCTCCAGATCGGCGCGCCCTGCACGCGCACCTTCAGGCCCTTCATCTCGGCCAGGTTGCGCACCGGCTTGTTGACGAAGATGTTGCGCGTGCCGCCGCCGGCATAGCCGATCAGCATCACTTCGGCGTTCTTCGCCACCTCGTCGGCGATCGGCTTCAGCAGATCGGCGTCGAGCACCTTGTTCCAGTGCGCCAGGTCGCGGAACAGG
>JANNJX010000515.1:0-2651 GCA_031396005.1 Burkholderiales bacterium | reverse complement strand
GGGCGTTGCGTGGTCGGCCAGCGTCTTCAGCGCAAAGGCGCGCAACGCCTGCACGGTCAGCTTGCCGGTGGCTTCGCGCGGCAACGCGCTCACGTGCACGACGCGCCGTGGCACGAAGGCCGGTTCGAGGTGTTCGCGCAGTGACTGCGCGATCGCTTGTGCACTCAACTTCGGTGCGACAACGAACGCAACGGGACGCACGACCGTACCCGGCACCTCTTCGGGCAACCAGAACGCACCGTCGTCGACGCCGTCGATGCGGTTGAGGTGAAAGTTCAGATGCGCCAGCGAGCTGCGCTTGCCGGCCACGTGGATCAGATCGTTGGTGCGGCCGAGCAGGCCGAACTCGCGCTCGTTGTGCAGCGCGAGGATGTCGGCCAGCGGCGTCGGCTCGAAGACATGACCACCCTGCGCGGTGAAAGTCTCGTCACCGCTTTGCGTGATGCGCACCTCGCCCAGCGTCGTCCACGTCTGGCCCTGCGTCGTGCGCCGCGATGCCAATTGGCCGGCTTCGGTGCAGCCGTAGATCTCGATCAGCGGCCCGCCCATCTTCTGCTCGGCCAGCGCGGCGAGCTGCGGCGTCAGCGGTGCGGTCGCGCACAGCAGCAAGTCGACAGCCGGCAGATCGACGCCCGACAGCAGCAGCGTCTTCAGGTGAAAGGGCGTCGTCACCAGCGCGCGCGGGCGCGGCACGTTGTTCAAAGCGTGCGCTACGTCGGCCGGGTAGAACGGCCGGCCGCCGTCGAACGCCGCGCCGCCGAGCAGCGACAGCAACACCGTCGATTCGAAACCGTAGCTGTGCTGCGCCGGCACCGTGGCGACGACGGCCACGCCGTGCAGCGACGGCCGCGATGTCATCTCGGCCAGGCGCTGGGCCTCAGAAGCGATGTTCACCGTCAGCGCGCGCCAGCTCTTGGCATGCGGCTGCGGCGCGCCGGTGGAGCCGCTGGTCAGCAGGCAGACAGCGGTGCGCTCGCCGTCGATCGTCGGCACCGCAGTCGTTGCGCCCGACGCCGTGGGCCGCGCGCGCAGGTCGAGGCGCGGCAAGGCCACCGGCTCATCGTCATCGACCATCGCATACGGCGCGCCTTGCGCAACTGGCAACTGCTGCAAGGTGGCCGCCATCGCGTTGGGCGGCAGCAAGCTGACGTGCCCGCGCAAGGCCGCCGCCACCAGCGCGAGCGCGAAGTGATAGCGGTCCTGGCACAGATTCACCGCCTGCCCGTGCGCCGGCAACTGCTCGGCGAGCGCGGCCGCGTCGGCCAGGAACTGTGCGGCGCTGACGGGCTGGCCAAGGCGCCACGCCAGTGGCAGCGCGAGGTCGCGTTCGGCCAGCAGGGGCAGCGCTGTGTTCATGGGTGCCCCCTACGGCGCTGCGCGCCGGTCCCCCCGAGGGGGAGCGAGCACCTTGGGAGCGGCCCGGCGGTGCTCATGTCGGGTGTTTCTGGTACGCGTCCCAAGCCGCGCGCAGGCTCACTGGCTCGAAGTGCGGATGCCGCCGATACCGCCAGACATGCTCGCCGACGAAAAAGCCCAGCGCCGCGGCCGGCGTGATCAGGTTGCAGAAGAACGACCACCACGACCACGGCGCCAGCGCATACACCGCCAGCGAGAGCACGATCATGCCGACGAAGTAAACCACCCAGGCGCAAGTCAGCCGCCGCGCATAAGCGCGCATCTCGGCCGTGAACTCGCGGTGCACCTTCTCGCCCATCGCCACGATCAGCGGCGTGGCGCCGGCGCGCAACGTGATGCCGAAGGTGAACGCCAGCGCGAGATGGATCCCGGCGTGCTGCAGCACGTACAGCCGGTTGACGTCATCGACGCCGCCGCGCGCCACCACGCCGACCAGCACCACCAGCGCCAGCGCGCAGCCGAGCAGCAAACGCGGCTGCTTCGCGCGCCAGCCCGACCAGGCCGCGGCCGCGAGCAGCGGGCCGAACAGCGCCGCCACCGTCCACGGGTGGTTGCTGGCATGCGTCATCAGCAAGTGCGACGCCAGCGCGTAGAGGGCGACCAAGCCCAGGACAACGGCCACGCGCCAACCGGTCATGCGAGCGCCGCTTTCAGTGACCGATCAAGTTTTGCGGTGCTGTGCGACATGCGCGGTCAGGCTGCGCAAGTTGCGGAAGATCTGCTGATTGTTCTCGTCGTCCGAGCGCAACTGGAAGCCGTAGCGGTGCGAGATTTCGAGCGCCACTTCGAGCACGTCGATCGAGTCCAGCCCCAGGCCTTCGCCGAACAACGGCGCCTCGGGGTCGATGTCGGCCGCGGCCATCTCGAGGTTCAGCGAGGTGACGAACAACTGCGCCATCTCGAGCTCCAGCGCGCGCTGGGCTTCGGTCGGAGAACCGGCGGGTGTGGATGGCAACGCAGACAAAGTCTTCCCCTGGGATCGGCGCAGGATGGCGCTCTGGTATGGGCTCCCCGAAATCATCCGGGTGCAAAACCAACAAAACGAGAGTGCAAATTGTAGGTGCTGCGAGCGGCGGGCCGAGCCAGGCGAGCGATGAGCCGCAACGCGAAGATGATGGCTGCCGCGCACGTTGCGCTGCCCGTACCAGGAGGTTGGTGATGCACGAAGGCTCATGCCACTGCGGAGCGGTTCGAATGACCTTGCCGTCGACGCCGCAGGTGGCCACGGACTGCAA
>JANNJX010000513.1:0-4212 GCA_031396005.1 Burkholderiales bacterium | reverse complement strand
CAGGAAGCCGTAGGTTGCGAGGTCGCGGTCCTTCAACTTGTCGATCTGGTCCTTGTAGGTCGGCACGCGCTCGAGCCAGCCCAGCGGCGTGCCCATTGCGAGCAGGGTGAACAGCTCGGCATGCTCGGGCAGGCGGCTTTGAATGAAGATCGTGCACTTGTCCGGGTCGAGCCCAGCGGCGAGCCAGTCGGTGACCATGTCGTACACGTAGCGCTCCATGACTTCGCGCTCTTCGTAGTGCGTGGTCAGCGCGTGCCAGTCGGCGACGAAGAAGAAGCAGTCGTGCTCCTGCTGCAAACGCACCCAGTTCTTCAGCGCGCCGTGGTAGTGGCCGAGGTGCATCGCGCCGGTGGGACGCATGCCGGAGAGGACTCTGGATTTCATCGTTTCATTCTAGGCGGGGGCTACACTGCCGGCCCTTCATGAACCAGCGCATCGTCATCCTCATCTCCGGCCGCGGATCGAACATGCGCTCTATCGTCGAAGCATGCCGCAGCGAAGGCTGGCCGGCGCATGTTGCGGCCGTGATTTCGAATCGGCCGGGTGCGGCGGGCCTCGCCTTCGCGCATGCACACGGCATCGCGACGGCGGTGGTCGATCACACGACATTTGCGACGCGCGGGGCTTTCGATGCGGCTCTGTCGCAAGCCATCGACGCGCATGCGCCGGATCTGATCGTGCTCGCTGGCTTCATGCGCATCCTCGGACCGGATTGCGTGCGCCGCTACGAGGGCCGCATGCTCAACATGCATCCGTCTTTGCTGCCAGCGTTTCCGGGGCTGCACACGCACCGCCGCGCGATCGAAGCCGGCTGGAAACTCGCCGGGGCGACGGTTCACTTCGTGACGGCGCAACTCGACCATGGGCCGATCGTCTTGCAGGCGGCCGTGCCGGTGTTGCCGGGCGATGACGAACACACCTTGTCCGAACGCGTCCTCGCCAAAGAGCATGTGATCTACGCGCGAGCGGTGCGTTGGTTCGTGAAGGGGCAGTTGCGCACCGAAGGCAGCCTCGTGATTCAAACAGGCGGTGAGCCGCAACTGGTTCTGTGACGCCGCGCCACCTGCTCGATGCCTGCACGACGCTGCTGCGTGACGTGCTCAAGTTCGACGCGCCGGCCGATGGCGTCGTCTCTGCGTTCTTCCGCAAGCAGAAGGCGCTCGGCGCCCGCGAGCGCCACACGCTGGCAGAGACGGTCTACGACGTGCTGCGGCGACGCATGCTCTACCAACATTTGGCGCAAGGCGGCAGCGGCACGATCGAGCGCCGCTTGGCGATGCTTGGCTGGGCGGGCGACGCGTCGTTCCTGCGAGCTGCGCTGACGCCGGAGGAACAGACTTGGCTCGCCAAGGCGCGCGCGATCGACGGCAGCACGCTCGCGCCGAAGCTGCGCCACAACCTGCCGGACTGGATCGCGCAACCCTTGCAGGCGCAACTCGGCGACGAAGGCTTCTGGGCGCTCGTGGCTACGCTCGATCAGATCGCGCCGCTCGATCTGCGCGTCAACATCGGGAAGACCAAGCGCGAAGCCGCGCAAGCGACGCTCGCCGCCGCCGGCATCGATGCCCAACCGACGCCGTACTCGCCCTGGGGCCTGCGCGTGCAAGGCAAACCGGCGCTGAACAAGCTCGACATCTTCACCGGCGGCGAGATCGAAGTGCAGGACGAGGGCAGTCAGTTGCTCGCGCTGCTGACCGACGCCAAGCGCGGCGAGATGGTGGTCGATTTCTGCGCTGGCGCCGGCGGCAAGACGCTGGCGCTTGGCGCGTCGATGAAGAACACCGGGCGGCTCTATGCGTTCGACATCTCAGGCCACCGCCTCGATTCACTCAAGCCGCGCTTGGCGCGCAGCGGCTTGTCGAATGTGCACCCGGTGCAGATCGCACACGAGCGCGACGATCGCATCAAGCGCCTGGCCGGCAAGATCGACCGTGTGCTCGTCGATGCGCCGTGCTCGGGCCTCGGAACCTTGCGCCGCAACCCCGATCTTAAATGGCGCCAGTCGCCGCAGGCGATTGGCGCGTCGACCGCCAAGCAGGGTGCCATCCTGGCCAGCGCGTCGCGTCTGCTGAAGCCGGGCGGCCGGCTCGTCTATGCCACCTGTAGCCTGCTGGCTCAGGAGAACGAAGCAGTCTGCGAGGCGTTTTCGCTGGCCCAGCCGGCTTACGAAAGACTGGATGCAGCAGCACTTCTGCGCAATCTGGGCATATCGAATGCCGAAAGCTTGGCTAGCGGTGGCAATCTCCGTTTGTGGCCGCATCTGCATTCAACTGATGGCTTCTTTGCGGGCGTCTGGCAAAAACGATAGCGCCTTCGAAGAAGAACAGCGCTTGCGCCTACGCAGTTTCCCCTGTGGCATGAGCGGGCGCCACCTACAATATGGGCCTTCTTTCGCCTCGATTCACAAAAGGCAACAATTCACATGGACGCTTTGACAGCGCTTTTGGACCCCGTCGTGCAGTGGCTCAGCCATGGCGCGCTGCAAGCGTCCTGGTGGCAGATCCTGCTCTACACGCTGGCCACCACGCACGTCACGATCGCTGCGGTGACGATCTTCCTGCACCGCGCGCAGGCGCATCGTGCGGTCGATCTGGGTCCGATCCCATCGCACTTCTTCCGTTTTTGGCTGTGGATCGGCACCGGCATGCTGACGAAAGAGTTCGTTGCGGTGCACCGCAAGCACCACGCCAAGTGCGAAACCGAAGAAGACCCGCACAGCCCGCAGACGCGTGGCCTGAAGGCGCTTCTGCTGACCGGCGTCGAGCTTTACAAGGCCGAAGCCGCGAACCCCGAGACGCTCGCCAAGTTCGGCCTCGGCACGCCCGACGATTGGCTCGAGCGCAACCTTTACACCCGCTTTTCCTGGCAGGGCGTGGGCCTCATGCTGGTGCTGAACCTGTTCCTGTTCGGCGCCATCGGCTTGCTGGTCTGGGCGGTGCAGATGATCTGGATTCCCTGGTGGGCCACCGGCATCATCAATGGCGTCGGCCATTACTGGGGCTATCGCAATTTCGAGGCGCCGGATGCGTCTCGTAACGTGACGCCGTGGGGCATCCTGATCGGCGGCGAAGAGTTGCACAACAACCACCACACCTACCCAACCAGCGCCAAGTTCTCGGTCAAGCCTTACGAGTTCGACATCGGCTGGATGTATATCCGCGCCATGGAAGCAGTGGGCTGGGCCAAGGTGCGCAAGACCGTGCCCAAGCTGGCGCTCGGCACGGTGCGCGTGGCCGACGACAAGACGCTGGAGGCGTTGATCGCCAATCGCTACGAGGTCATGGCGCACTATGCTCATGCGCTCAAGGGTGCCGTCGGCAGCGAAATGGCGAAGCTAAAGGCGCAAGGTGCCCAGGGCAGCGCGCGCTGGTCCGAGATGCGGCTGGCCAAGCGCTGGCTGCATCGCGACGATGACAAGATTCCCGGCGACGTCAAGCCGCACGTGGTGCAGGCCGTGGCGCAGAGCCCCGCTCTTGCCAAGCTGGTGGCGATGCGCGAGGAACTGCGCATGTTGTGGACGCGGACCAACGTCTCGCCGTCTCAGTTGGTGGCGGACCTGCAGGCTTGGTGCAAACACGCCGAGGAGAGCGGTATTGCGGCGCTGCAGGAGTTTTCGCTGCGGTTGCGCGCTGCGCACGCCTAGCGCGCACAAAGAAAAATGGGCCGCATCAGCGGCCCACCTGCGGACAAGGCTCGCGTCGCGAGCCTTGTTTTCTTCCTATTTCAGCTTCGTTTCCTTGTAGAGCACGTGCTTGCGTGCCTTCGGATCGAACTTCATCAATTCGAGCTTGTCCGGCGTGGTCTTCTTGTTCTTCGCCGTGGTGTAGAAGTGGCCGGTGCCTGCGGTGGACTCCAGCTTGATTTTTTCGCGTCCGCCTTTGTTTGCCATGTCGGTCTCCTAAAGGTTAGAGCTCGCCCTTGGCGCGCAAATCGGCAACGATCTGGTCGATGCCGACCTTGTCGATCAGGCGCAGCGCCGCGTTGGTCACACGCAGCCGCACCCAGCGGTTCTCGGTTTCGAGCCAGAAGCGGCGGTACTGCAGGTTGGGCAGAAAACGACGCTTGGTCTTGTTGTTGGCGTGGGAAACATTGTTCCCCACCATCGGGCGCTTACCCGTGACTTGACAGACGCGTGCCATGCTGTGGCTCCGAAAAAATGAATGGCGATTCGCCTCGCTTTGGCGAAGCCCGCGAGTATAGCGGCGAACGCTG
>JANNJX010000748.1:0-1541 GCA_031396005.1 Burkholderiales bacterium | reverse complement strand
CCGGCGATCTACGTCTATGGCGGAACGATCCTGCCCGGCCGCTACAAGGGGCAGGATCTGAACATCGTCAGCGTCTTCGAGGCGGTCGGCCAGTTCTCGGCCGGCAAGATGAGCGAAGAAGATTTCTGCGAGATCGAAAAGCGCGCGATTCCCGGCAGCGGCTCGTGCGGTGGCATGTATACCGCCAACACGATGAGCTCGGCCTTCGAGGCGCTCGGCATGAGCTTGCCGTTCGCCTCGACGATGGCCAACGTCGAAGCGCCGATCGTCGAGCACACGCGGCAGGCGGCGCGGGTGCTGGTGGAAGCCGTCAAGCACGACTTGAAGCCGCGCGACATCGTCACCAAGAATGCGATCGAGAACGCGGTGGCGGTGATCATGGCCACCGGCGGCTCGACCAACGCGGTGCTGCATTTCCTGGCCATCGCGCATGCGGCTGAAGTCGAGTGGTCGATTGACGACTTCGAGCGCATGCGCAAGAAGGTGCCCGTGCTGTGTGACCTCAAACCCAGCGGCCGCTTTCTTGCTGTCGATCTGCACAAGGCGGGCGGCATCCCGGCGGTGATGAAGATGCTGCTCGATGCAGGCCTGCTGCACGGCGACTGCATGACGATCACCGGCAAGACGGTCGCGCAGAACCTGGCCGACGTGCCGCCGCTGCGCACCGATCAGGAGGTGATCCGCCCGATCACGCAGCCGATGTACGCCCAGGGCCACCTCGCCATCCTGCGCGGCAACCTCGCCCCGGAAGGCTGCGTGGCCAAGATCACCGGCCTGAAGAACCCGGTCATCACCGGCCCGGCACGCGTCTTCGACGACGAGCAGAGCGCACTGGCCGCGATATTGGCCAACAAGATCAAGGCGGGCGACGTGATGGTGCTGCGCTACCTCGGCCCCAAGGGCGGGCCGGGCATGCCGGAGATGCTGGCGCCGACCGGCGCGCTGATCGGCCAGGGCCTGGGCGAGTCGGTCGGCCTGGTGACAGACGGCCGCTTCTCCGGCGGCACCTGGGGCATGGTGGTCGGCCATGTCGCACCCGAGGCTTATGCAGGCGGCGCGATCGCGCTGGTGCACGAAGGCGATTCGATCACGATCGATGCCCATCGGCTCGAGCTGACCCTGAACGTCGGCGACGATGAACTGGCTCGCCGGCGCGTTGCCTGGCAGGCGCCGCAACCGCGCTACACGCGCGGCGTGCTGGCCAAGTTTGCGTTCAATGCCGCCAGCGCGAGCCAGGGCGCCGTGCTCGATCGCTTCGTGTCGCCGAGACAGTAGCCCGGCTCAGCGCTTCTTCTTGGACGCAGCGTCGATCGAGTCGTCGAAGCCGGTGCTCTGCTGGTCATCGAAGACGCTGTCGCGGATCACTTTTTTGTTCTTCTCGCGCGTCTCGGTGCGCGTGGTCTCGACCCGCGTGGCGGCCAAGCGGCGCGCGCGGACCGCGGCGTCTTCGCGGTGCTGGCGGCCCCGGTCGATGCCCAGCGCATCCATCGCTTTCTGGCGGCGCTCCTTCTTCTTGTCTTCGAGCTTGTCCATTTCGCGCC
>JANNJX010000432.1:0-8917 GCA_031396005.1 Burkholderiales bacterium | reverse complement strand
GGGCACGGTGAGGAAGGCGGTCGACGAACTGGCTGCCGCCAATCTGCTGATCCGCCGCCAAGGCAAGGGCACCTTCGTCGCCACGCATGCCGAGGAGCAGTCGCGCTTTCGTTTTCTGCGACTGTTGCCCGACGACGGCAGCGCCGAGCGCCTGTCGCGCAAGTTCCTCGACTGCAAGCGCATGCGGCCGAGCGCCGAGGTGGCGCAGGCGCTCGACATCCCGGGCAGCCAGGCGGTGTTGCAGGTGCGGCGGCTGTTGTACTTTCGCGGTGCGCCGGTGGTGCAGGACGATCTGTGGCTGCCGCTGTCGCTGTTCAAGGGGCTGACCGAGCAGCTGCTGTCGGCCTATGAAGGGCCGCTGTACGGCCTGTTCGAGAAGGAGTTCGGCGTGCGCATGATCCGCGCCGAAGAACAGATCCGCGCTGTTGCGGCCGATGCGCAATCGGCGCCGCTGTTGGAAGTCGCGGTCGGCGCGCCGCTGCTGTCGGTGTCGCGCGTGTCGTTCACTTACGGCGACCGGCCGGTGGAGTTGCGGCGCGGGCTGTACGACACCGCGCACCATCACTACCGCAACCGCTTGAGCTGAGCAAAGACAGCTGAATCAGCGCCGATCTGCAGCCCGTCGCTGCGATCCCGCGTTCTGTCGCAACCCGGTCAACCGATCGTCGCAAGCTGGCGACACTTCTGTGCAAAGCAGGAGAACAGCAGATGCGCAGAGCATGGTGGATCGGCGGTGTGGCGCTGCTGGCGCTCATCAGCGTGGCGGGCGCGCTGGCAATGTCCAAGCAACGCGCAAAGAAGGACGACAAGGCGCCGGAGGTGACGCTCGAATTCAGCACCCGCGAAGTCGTGGCGCCGGTGATGGCCGCGCTGTCCACGCAGATTCAGTTCTCAGGGCCGCTGGTGGCGCCGCAGACCGCGACCGTGCGCGCCAAGGCCGGCGGCACGCTGATGACATTGGCCGTCGCCGAAGGCAGCCGCGTCGAGGCCGGGCAGTTGCTGGCCTCGATCGACGGCACCGAGATGGCGACGCGTTTGGCCGAGCGCCAGGCGATGGTCGAGTCGGCGCGCGCCGCCGCCGTGCAGGCCGAGCGCACGCATGCCAACAACCAGCGCCTGGCCGATCAGCAGTTCATCTCTGCCGCGGCGCTCGACTAGTCGCGCTCGGCGCTCGACACCGCGCGTGCGCAGGAGCGTGCAGCGCGGGCGCAGATGGACACCGTGCGCGCGGCCTCGCGCGACACGCGCATCGCTGCACCGATCGCCGGCATCGTCGCCAAACGCCATGCCGTCGCCGGCGAGAAGGTGTCGGCCGAGCAGAACATCGTCACCATCGTCGATCCGTCGATGCTGGAACTGGCGGGCACGGTGGGCACGCACGAGGTGTCGCAGTTGGCGCCGGGCGCGGCAGTGCAGGTCCGGGTCGAAGGTGTCGAGGCCCCGGTGGCGGGCAAGATCGCGCGTATTGCGCCGGCCGCGGAGCCGGGCACGCGCTCGATCGGCGTCACGATCGAGTTGCCGAACCCCAATGAGGCGCTGCGCGCCGGCCAGTACGCGCTGGCCCGCGTCGAACTCGCCGATCCGCAACGGCGCCTGACGGTACCGGCCACGGCGGTCGCCAACGCGGCCGGACAAGACCACGTGTGGCTGATCGAAAACGGCGTGCTGGCGCGGCGTGCGGTGACCGTTGGCCGGCGCGACGAGCGCGACGGCCGCGTCGAGTTGCGCAACGGCGTGGCCGCGGACAGCCAGGTGCTGGCCGCCCGCTTCGACAACCTGCGCGAGGGCGGCAAGGCGGTGGTGTTGCCTGCGAAGTCCGTTGCTGCCCCTGCGTCGGCGCCGATCGTCGAGTAGAGGACGCACACGATGTGGATCACCCGCGTTTCGATCAGCCAGCCGGTATTCGCCACGATGGTCGTGGTGGCGCTGTGCGTGCTCGGTCTGTTCTCGTACAACAAGCTCGGCGTCGAGCAGATGCCCGACATCAGCTTTCCCGGCATGTCCTTCGAAGTGCAGTACCCCGGCGCGTCGCCCGAGGCGGTGGAGCGCGAGGTCATCCGGCCGGTGGAAGAGGCGGTCAACAGCGTTGCCGGCGTCAAACGCATCATGTCGCGCTCGCAGGAAGGGCAGGGCCTGATGAACATCGAGTTCGGCCTCGACACCAACATGGACCGCGCGGCGCAGGAGGTGCGCGACCGCGTCGCCGCCGTGCAGTCCGGCTTTTCGCGCGAGGTGCGGCCACCGACGCTGGCGCGCTGGAACAACGACAACAACCAGCCGGTGGTCAACGCGGTGCTGGTGTCGAAGACACGGTCCGCGCGCGAGCTGTCGATCATCGGCGAGAACCAGGTCAGCAAGCGGCTGCAGCGCGTCGCCGGCGTGGCACGCGTGGACGTGAACGGCCTGGTGCAACGCGAGGTGCGCATCGACCTCGACCCGGTGCGCCTGCGTGCCTACGGCGTCACGCCGGCCGAAATCGCGACCGCTTTGCGCGACGCCAACCTCGACCAGCCGGTGGGCGTGATCAAGGACCGCGTGCAGGACACGCTGCTGCGCGTCGAAGGCAAGGTGCGCGACCCGAAGCAGTTCGAGAGCGTGATTGTGGCGCGCCGCAACGGCCTGGCGCTGAGGCTCGGTGACCTGGGCACCCTCGTCGAGCGCGAGAAGGAGGCCGATTCGCTGGCGCGCTTCAACGGCCAGCCGGGCATCAACTTCAACGTCTTCAAGCAGCAGGACGCCAACATCGTCGCCACCGGCGACGGCGTCAAGACGGCGTTGGACGAAATCCGCAAGACGCTGCCGCCGGACGTGCAGATCAAGCTGGTGCGCGCCGATTCCGACTGGGTCAAGGGCTCGCTCGACGGCCTGATGCACACGCTGATCGAAGGCGCGCTGCTGACGGTGATGATCGTCTTCTTGTTCCTGCACTCGTGGCGCAGCACCATCATCACCGGCCTCGCGCTGCCGATCGCGGTCATCTCGTCGTTCATCGCGGTGTACCTGT
Organism: Burkholderiales bacterium; assembly: GCA_031396005.1. GTDB lineage: Bacteria > Pseudomonadota > Gammaproteobacteria > Burkholderiales > Burkholderiaceae_C > CADEEN01. Next base: position 5,913 of record JANNJX010000432.1, on the reverse strand, counting down.
TCGGCTTCACGCTGAACTTCATGACGATGATGGCGCTGTCGCTGTGCATCGGCCTGCTGATCGACGACGCGATCGTCGTGCGCGAGAACATCGTGCGCCACATCCACATGGGCAAGGATCACTTCACCGCCGCGCGCGAGGGCACCGACGAGATCGGCCTGGCCGTGATGGCGACGACGTTTGCGCTGTGCGCGGTGTTCGTGCCCGTCGCCTTCATGGGCGGCATGATCGGTAAGTTCTTCTACCCGTTCGGCATCACGGTCGTCGTTGCGGTGCTGGTCAGCCTGTTCGTCAGCTTCACGTTGGACCCGATGCTGTCTTCCGTCTGGCACGACCCGCCGGCGGAAAAGATGAAGCGAGTCTGGGGCATCGGCCATGCGATCCGCTTCGCCGACCGCTGCATGGCCCTGCTGGACGACGTTTATGAAAAGACGATCCGCTGGATCTTTTCGCGCCCGCACCGCAACCGGCTGATCGTGCTCGGCGTCGGCCTGGCGAGCTTCATCGGCGCGCTGGCATTGACGCCACTCGTCGGCAGCGAGTTCGTGCCGCAGACCGATCAGGGGTTCACGCAGCTGCAGATCACACTGCCGGTGGGATCGAGCCTGGAGCGCACGGATGCCAAGGTGCGGCAGGTCTAGGAGGCGGTGCTCGGCTTCGCGGAGGTGCAGAACCTCGCTACCTGGGTCGGCGGTTCGGGCCAGCGCAACAAGGCGTGGCTGAACATCGCGCTGGTCGATCGCAAGAAGCGCAAGCGTTCACAAAAGGAGCTCGAAGACGCGATGCGCGAGGCGGGGCGCAAAATTCCGGGCGTCGATCTCTCCGTCGGCTTCGAGCGGCCGGTGTACGTGGCCATCCTCGGCAACGACGCCGAAGGCTTGGCCAAGGTCGCCACCGAGTTTGCCGAGAAGGTGAAGAAGATTCCGGGCGTCGTCGATGTCGAGCTGTCGGTCAAGCCCGGCCTGCCGGCCTATGCGGTCAAGTTGAAGCCCGATGCGATCCGCGAACTCGGCCTGTCGACGCCGCAGGTGGCGTCTTCGCTGCGCGCCTATGTCAATGGCGACACGGCAACCTACTGGACGACGCCGTCAGGCGACCAGGTCGAAGTGACGCTGCGTCTGAACCAATCGCAGCGCGAGCGGCTGGAGCAACTGCGTACGCTGCCGGTGGCGTTTGCGAAGGACGGCACGCCGATCTCGCTGGCCAGTGTGGCGACGATCGAATCGGTCTTCAACCCGGAAATCATCCGCTGGCAGAACCTGCAGCGGCGCGAGGCGGTGTTCGCTGGCGTCAAGGACCGCTCGGTCGGCGAGGTTGGTGACGACGTGCAGAAGCTGATCGAGGACACCGTGCTGCCACCCGGCTACACCTTCGACGTCGGCGGCCAGTTGCCCAGCAGCAGGAAGCCTTCGGCGGACTGATCGCGGCGATGGGCCTGGCGGTGATCTTCATATATATCGTGCTCGCCAGCCAGTTCGGCAGCTTCATCCAGCCGATCGCGATCATGGCCTCGCTGCCGCTGGCGCTGATCGGCGTCATGCTGGCGCTGCTGCTGTGGCGCAGCACGCTCAACATCTTCTCGATGATCGGCCTGGTGATGCTGATGGGCCTGGTGACCAAGAACGCGATCCTGCTGGTCGACTTTGCCAACCAGATGCGCAAAGGCGGTGCCACGGTTGCCGATGCGCTGCTGCAGGCCGGCCTGATCCGCATGCGCCCGATCGTCATGACGACGATGGCGATGGTCTTCGGCATGCTGCCGCTGGCGCTGGCGCTGAACGACGGCGGCGAAATTCAAGCGCCCATGGGCCGGGCAATCATCGGCGGCGTGATCACGTCGACGATCCTGACGCTCGTCGTCGTGCCGGTGCTGTACAGCTATCTGGTGAGGGACAAGAAGAAGCGGCCCGTGGCCGAAGGTGGCGGTGTGATGCCGGTGGTAATGCCGGCAGACCGGGAGTGACGAAGCGGCGGTTCCGATCAGATCAGTTCGAGCGACTTTGCGCCTCCCGGCACGGCATCGGTTGCAAGGCGATGGTCCATGCTGGCCAGCCGGCCGCCACGCGCTCTGGCCAGCGCAAGCAGATAGCTGTCGGTCACGCGCGAATGGCTCGTCAACAGGGCTGCGCTGACATGCGCGTCTTCGGCGATGCTGATGTCGTCGGCCCAGAACTCATGCCCGGCCAGTGAACGGACGGCCACCAGCGACTGCGCCACGACGCTCGGCGGGCCGGGTGAGTTCGGATACTTGGGATGGCCCACGATGCGCAGCAAGCCGTTCTCGGTGATCGGACTGGTGGCAAAGCTCTTGCGGCCCGCTCGTGAGAACCAATCGTGCGCCTGGTCGTGCTGCACATGGGCCGGGTCGATCAGCGCAATCAGGACGTTGACATCGAGCAGGAAGGTTGTCACGGCTGCTCGTCACGCAACCGGTTGACGAGTTCGAGCGTGACGGCCTTGGCGCCTTTGCGCGCGGGCAGCAATGGCACGCCATTGCGCACCGAACGCACTGCCCGGCTGCTCTTGTGAAGCCCATGCCGCGCCAGCCCCGAAATCACTTCACCGATAGTCTTGTTTTCACGCTCGGCGAGGTGCTTGGCTGCGGCAATGATGTCGTCGTCGATGGCGAGCGTGGTGCGCATGGACTGCTCCGGGCAGTTAATGTTGAACATCATACATCACGCATCAGCTTCGATCTTGGTTTCGGAAGACCGAACACGAGATTCGAGGAAAAGGATGGGCCTGGTGAGGGACAATAAGAAGTGGTGGGTGGCTCGAGGTGGCGGTGTGATGCCGTCGGCGATGCCTGCGGATCGAAACTGAGCTGCCGGGCAGTTGGTGCTTGCAAAGCGACGGGCGGGCCGCGGGCGCAGCGCAGCGGCTTGCCCAACGCTTGCGCTACGGGTTCCCTGCGCTCCTCGGCTCTTGTCCGTACCCGCACGCCGGGCAGCAACTCCGTCAGGTTGTCGCCGAGTTGCTTGGCGCCGATGCGATCGATGATCTGCGCGCGTTTGGCGGCCGTGTGTCCTCGATGTCGTCGAACTCCACTTCGTCGAGGCCGATGATCGGCTTGGTCATGTCCGCTCCATGCGAGTCAAATGGAAAAAGCCCGCACAGCGATCACCGTGCGGGCTCTGAGCGACGTCCTGGGCTCGGCGGTTATTGCCCGGCGAACTTGAAATCCGTCTTCGCCGCCTTGCGCAGCGTCTCCTGGAACGCCGTGATCTTCGCCTGCTCCAGGCGCTGCATCACCTGCGGCTTGACTTCGGCAAACGGCGGGAACTGCGCCTCGCGCGTGTCTTCGAGCTTGATGATGTGGTAGCCGAACTGGCTCTTCACCGGCGCGCTCATCTCGCCCTTCTTCAGTGCCGTCATGGCCTTGCCGAACTCGGGCACGTAGGCGTCGGGTTTGGCGAAGTCGAGGTCGCCGCCTTTTTCCGCCGAGCCGGTGTCCTTGCTGCTCTTCTTGGCCACGTCTTCGAACTTGGCGCCGCCCTTGATCGACGCGATCAGTTTGTTGGCCTCGTCTTCCTTTTCGACCAGGATGTGGCGCGCGCGGTACTCAGTGCCGCCGCCGCTGGCGGCTTGCGCCTTGACCTTGTCGTACTCGGCCTGCGCTTCGGCGTCGGTGATCGGGTTCTTCTTCTGGTAGTCGGTGAACAGCGTGCGGATCAGCAGCGTCTGCCGAGCCAGCTCCATCTGCTGGCGGAACTCGGCGTTGCTGGCCATGCCACGCTTCTCGGCTTCCTGCGCAAAGATTTCACGCACGACAGCTTCTTCCTTGACGCGCGATTCGATCTCCGGCGTGGCAGGTTGCTGGCCGCCGCGCGTGGCCTGCTGCATCAGCACGTCGGCGCGTGCTTTGGGCACAGGCTTGCCGTTGACGATGGCGATGTTCTGCGCGAGCGCTGCGCCTGAAAACACAAGGGCCACGGCCAGCGCGGCAAGAGACTTCTGAAACATGGGTGGGCCTTTCGATACTCTGGGGGGATCCGCAAGCGGCGACTGCCGGTTGGCAAGTCGATCGGTGTGCGGTGTCAGCGTTGCGCTTCGGCGGGCGTGCGGGCCTCGATGGCCAACGCGTGAATGCCCTCGGCGATCAACGAGCGCAAAGCATCATAAACGAGGCGGTGGCGGGCCACACGCGTCAGGCCATCGAAGGCCGCACTGACGACGCGGACAGTGAAATGCCGGCCCTCGCGCGCGCCGGCGTGGCCGGCGTGCAGGTGGCTGTCGTCTTGCACTTCGAGCGCGGTAGGAGAAAGTGCTTGCTGCAACACTTCTTGCAAACGTTCTGCGGTAACGTCGGGCTGCATGGCTAACGCTCCTGTTTCTCGTCGTCACGGATGTAGCGACTGAGGTACAGGCCCTGGCCCAACGCGAAGACGAGCAGCAGGCCCATGATCCCGAAGAGCTTGAAGTTGACCCAGGTCGGCGTCTCGAAACGGTAGGCGACCCACAAGTTGAGCGCGCCCATCACGGCAAAGAAGGTCGCCCAGGCCAGGTTCAGGCGCTGCCACACGTTCTCGGGCAGCGTCAGCTGTTCACCGAGCAGCGTGCGGATCAGGTTCTTGCGCCAGCCCAGCCATGCCACCAGCAGCGCTGCGGCCATCACCCAGTACAGCAGCGTCGGCTTCCACTTGATGAAGGTCTCGCTGTGCAGCCAGATCGTCAGACCGCCCATCACCACGACCAGCGCCAGGCTGACCCAGAGGATCATGTCGATCTTCTTGCCGCGCGCCAGAAGCCAAGCCACTTGCGCCAGCGTGGCGACGACGACGACGACGGTGGCCAGCAGCACGGGGGCCTCTTCGGCGCCGACGATGCCGCCAGACACCATGAAGCCGAAGTGGCTCGTCGCAAACGCCGCCGCTGCCGCCTTGTTCGCATCGGCGAACTTGAAGGCGACAAAGAACAGGATGATCGGCAGGAAGTCGAACAGCAGTTTCATTTGGATTGGAAGTCGATCGCCGCCGAGTTGATGCAGAACCTCTCGCCGGTCGGGTCGGGCCCGTCAGGGAAGACGTGGCCGAGGTGCGAGCCGCACTTCTTGCAGCGCACTTCGACTCGCACCATGCCGTGGCTCACGTCGCTGATGCGCTCGATGACCTCGGCGTTGACAGCCTCGGAGTAGCTCGGCCAGCCGCAGCCGGCGTCGAACTTGGTCGTCGATTCGAACAGCACTTCTCCGCAGCCGACACACTTGTACTTGCCGTCGTCCCAATGGTCCCAGTAGGCGCCGCTGAAGGGTCGCTCCGTGGCAGCGTGGCGTGCTACTTCGTACTGCATCGGCGAAAGTTCTTTGCGCCACTGTTCGTCCTTCTTCTGGACCGGGTAGCGCGGGTCGTCGTGGTCGTGACTCATGATGAACAGGAAACTTCGAGTTGAGTGGCCCAGGGCGGGGGAAATCCGGCGTCGGCCTCGTTGTGCGGTTGTTCGTCGAACGGCCGCTCGAGAACTTTCAGCAGGCGCTGCGTTTCCAAGTAGTCGCCTTGCTGCGCGCGTTCGATCGCGGTTTGCGCCAGATGGTTGCGCAGCACGAACTTGGGGTTGGCGCGGTGCATGCGTGCGATGCGCTCGGCGTCGCTGCTGTTTTCAAGCGCGAGCCGCGCCGTGTAGCGTTCGGCCCAGCCGTCGAACTTCTCGCGCTGCAGGAAGCAGTCGCGCGCAACGAGCAGTGAACCGAGCCGGCGCCAGGTGATCGTGAAGTCGGCGCGGTCTTCGGCCATCAACTTCAGCAGGTCGTCGGCCAGGGCGTCGTCGTCATCGTGCTCGGCCACCAGGCCGAGCTTGGCGCGCAGACCGCCGACCATCGCAGCGGCGAACTCGGCCTTGTACGGCTCCAGCGCCGCCAGCAACTGCTCCGACGCCGCTTCTTTCGGCCCCTCGACCAGCGGCAGCAGCGCCTGCGCC
>JANNJX010000415.1:0-1520 GCA_031396005.1 Burkholderiales bacterium | reverse complement strand
AACGGGTCGATGTTGGCGGTGTTCGGGTCGGGCATGAGCAGCATGTCCGAGGCTTCGATGCCCTTCCAGCCGGCGATCGACGAGCCGTCGAAAGCGTGACCGGCGGAAAACTTGTCTTCGTCGAACGCCGACGTCGGCACGGTGACGTGTTGTTCCTTGCCGCGGGTGTCGGTGAAGCGGAAATCGACGAACTTGATGTCGTTTTCCTTCACCATCTTCATCACGTCGGCAACGCTCTTGCTGGCCATCAGGCGCTCTCCTGGGTCGGTTTTGGATTGGGACGGGGGATAAGTAAGCGCAGGAATCTAGCAGAAAGCATGCCCGCGGCCGGTGCGCGGGGCGGGCGACCGCCTCGCTCTGCAACTGGCGCAACGCCCCACTGTGAGGCGCCCGCGCGGCTTGTTTTGGTGCGCTCTAACGCACCAGTTCAGGGCCGAGCGGGACGCCCATCGCGCTCAACTCGGCGTGCAGCCGCGCGTAGGCCGTGGCCACCGCCGCCTGCGCACCCTTGACGCCGAGCTCGATGTGGCGGCCGTACTGCGGGTGATCGACGCTGGGCAGGCTGAACACACGCACGCCGGCATGCTCGCGCTCGATCGCTTCCATCAGCGGCGTCAACGTGGCCTCCATCGCGCCGAAGACGATCACCGACTGCTCGGCCTGCACTTGCGTGCCGTGCAGCGCGCGATAGCGCGTGTCGAGCAGCGACTCGATCATCGGGTGCGCCATCACCGGGAATCCCGGCACGAAATGCACGTCGCCGACGGAGAAGCCGGGGATCTTGTTGAACGGGTTGGCGATGATCTCGGCGCCGGCCGGGAACACGCCCATGTTCAGGCGGTGCACGTTGTCGTCACGCTCGGGGTCGTAAGGCTCGCCGCGTTCGCGCGCCACGTCCTGCATGCGTTCGAGGATCAACTCCTTCGCGCGCGGATGCAGCACCAGGTCGCAGCCGAGTGCCGCCGCTGCGCACTGACGCGTGTGATCGTCGGGCGTGGCGCCGATGCCGCCGCAGGAAAAGACGATGTCGCCGCTGGCGAAGGCGTGCCTCAGCGCCTCGGTGATCAGCGCGCGGTCGTCGCCGACGTAGCGCGCCCACGCCAATTGCAGGCCGCGAGCGCCGAGCAGCTCGATCACCTTCGGCAGGTGCCCATCCTTGCGCTTGCCGGACAGGATTTCGTCGCCGACGATGATCAACCCGAAGCGCCGCGGGCCAGCGCCGGGCCGCTCCCCAGCGTCGGCCCGCGCCTCCCCGGGGGGGAATGGACGCGCAGCGGCCGAGGGGCTGTCGCTCACCGCATGTTGCCGGTGTGCCCGAGCGAATAGCGCCCGGGAATCGGCCACACCGTCAACCCATGCGGCTCGGCGCCGACCTTGATCTGCTGCACCTTGCCGGCGTCCTGCGTGTCGAAGCGGTAGACCACGTCGTCGTAGCGCGCTGCCAGCCACAGGTAGCGGCCGTCGGCGCTGATGTTGCCCATGTCCGGGCTGCCGCCGCCGGGGATGCCCCAACGCGCCGT
>JANNJX010000407.1:0-4033 GCA_031396005.1 Burkholderiales bacterium | reverse complement strand
GTGAGCTGGCGCGGCAAGTCGATCGGCGACGTGCTGCGCATGGAGGTCGATGAAGCCGTCGAGTTCTTCGCCTCGATGCCCGCTGTCTCGCACCCGCTGCAACTGCTGAAAGACGTGGGCCTCGGCTACCTGACGCTCGGCCAGCCGTCACCGACGCTGTCCGGTGGCGAGGCGCAGCGCATCAAGCTCGTCACCGAGCTGTCGAAAGTCCGCGACGACGTGGCACGCCGCGGCCAGAAGCCGCCGCACACGCTCTACGTTCTCGACGAGCCGACCGTCGGCCTGCACATGGCCGATGTCGAGCGCCTGATCCGCGTGCTGCACCGGCTGGTCGATGGCGAGCACAGCGTGATCGTCATCGAGCACGATCTTGATGTGATCGCCGAAGCCGATTGGGTGATCGACCTCGGCCCCGAAGGCGGCGCGGCCGGCGGCAGCGTGGTGGCGGCCGGCCCGCCGGAGCAGATCGTCGCCGCTGGCACGCACACCGGCGTAGCGCTGGCGCCTGTCTTGAACCGCTGAACCGACAAGCCCTCGCCCGCTGAAGCGGGTACTCCCCCGTGGGGAGGCACAGGCCGAACGCTTGGGAGCGGCCCAGCGCTGGCCTGAGCTTCGTCAGGCCGCCTTGGCCAACGGGGGCTTCTCCGACGTACCGCTCATCAGGCCCATCGCCCGGCATTGCAGGGCGATCGCGTCTTCGTGGTCGCCGAGGCGGTCGAACAGATCGGCGACGCGCAGCAACACGGTCACTTCCCATTGCGGATCTGCCGTGTGGCGTGCCAGTTGCGCGGCTTCGTAGCCATGGTCACGCACGGCGTCGCGCAGGCGGTGCGCGCCACGCGTTTCGTCTTGTTCGTCGAGGCGCTCGGCGCGCTCGAGCGCCAGTTCGGCCAGGTGGCACAGCGCATCGACGCTGGCGTCGACCGCGCCGATCGTCCTGGCCACCGCCAGCCCGCGTTTGGCGTACCAATCAGCTTCGGCCAGAGCGCCGACGGCACGGTGGCAGCGGCTGACGTCGGCCAGCGCCTGGCTCAAGCGTGCCGGGTCGGCGGCGGCCTCGGCAGCATCGAGTGCGGACACGGCGGCTCGGAGCTCGATGCGGGTCGGGTCGTCGGTCTTGCTGTTGATCGTCGTGTGCATGGCGGTTCCGTCTGCTTGGAGTGAGGCGGATGCTAGGCAGCCCGCTGCTCCACGGCGCCCCCCGAACAGCGGGGCGGTCCCACGAGCAGGTGGGCGCGCCGCTTCGATATCGTGAAGGATTGCACGGCCGAAACGGTGTCGTAACGTTAGCTGTGACACCGGCGCGACAGCGCGTTGCAGCGCTGCGCGCCAGGGAACGCGTCATTCGGCTGTCAAGGAAAACCACAAGCAGGCAACGTTGTTGCAACTTCGACAATCACTCCTTCGCGAGGCGCATTCGCCGCCCTGCCGCTCATCCCCTTTGTTGGAGCTTTCCTCATGCACCTCGTCCTCCTTCGCCGCGCTGCGGCAGTGACCTTCGCCACAATGGCTGCGGCGGGTTCCGCCCAGGCGCAAACGGTGCTCGCCGCGTCGAGCTGGCTGTCGCCGACGCATGTCTTGTCCGAGACGCAGAAGGAGTGGTGCGGCGAGCTGGAACAGAAGACCGGCGGCAAGGTCAAGTGCAACATCCTGCCGCGCGCCGTGTCGGCGCCGCCGGGCACCTTCGACGCCGTGCGCAACGGCCTGGCCGACCTCTCGTTCACGGTGCACGGCTACACGCCGGGCCGCTTCGTCACCACGCAGATGGCCGAGGTGCCGTTCCTCGGAAACACGTCGGAGCCGACGTCGGTGGCCTTTCAGCGCATGTACGCCAAGTACCCGGCGATCGCCGCCGAGCACCAGGGCGTCAAGGTGCTGGCCGTGTTCACCCACGGCCCCGGCATCGTCTTCAACACCAAGCGGCCGATCGCCAAGGCCGACGACCTGGCAGGCCTCAAATTCCGCGTCGGCGGCGGCATGGTCAACGAGATCACGAAGTCGCTCGGCATGAACGTGACGTTGAAGCCGGCGCCCGAGAGCTACGAGCTGCTGTCCACCGGCGTCATGGATGGCACGCTGTTCCCGGCCGAGTCGGTGGAATCGTTCAAGCTCGACAAGACCGTCAAGTACGCCACCAGCTTCCCCGGCGGCCTGTACAACACGGCCTTCGTCTTCATGATGAACCAGGCCACGTACGACAAGCAGCCAGCCGACGTGAAGAAAGCCATCGACGAGCTCTCCGGCGAATACGCGGCGCGCATGTTCGGCCGCGGCTGGGACAAGGTCGATCGGCGCGGCATGGCCTTCATGCAGGCGGCGGGCGTGCAGTTCACCAAGGCCGACCCGGCATTCGTCAAGGCGGTGCAGGACAAGACCGTTGCGGTCGAAGAGAAGTGGGTCGCCGCGGCGGAAGCCAAGGGCTTGAAGGACGCGAAGAAGGTCCTTGCCGAGTACCGGGCCGAGATCAAGAAGCTCGAGAAGTAAGTTGTCTGGGTGATTCTCAACCTGAAGAAGCTCCTCGAAGCCTTGTGCAGCGCGCTCGCGGCGAGCGCGCTGTTCGCGATCATGTGGCTGACGCTGGTCGACGTCAGCGGCCGCAAGGCCCTCAGCACCTCTCTGCCCGGCGCGCTCGAGCTGACCGAGTTGCTGATGGTGGTGGTGATCTTCGCCGGCCTGCCGCTGGTGTCGTTGCGCGGCGAGCATGTGGTCTTCGATTCGCTCGACCCTCACCTGCCGAAGGGCCTGCGCCGTTTTCAGGATGCGCTGGTCGATCTGCTGTGCGCGCTGGCGCTCGGCGGCGTGGCCTGGTTGATGTGGGTCAAGGCCGGCCAGATGACCGAGTACGGCGACACGACGGCGCAACTGAAGATCGCGCAAGGTCCGTTCGTCTACCTGATGAGCCTGCTCTGCGCGCTGACGGCGATGGTGCACCTGCTGTTGCTGGCCGCGCCGACGGTGCACCATCACATCGGCGTCAACGAGTCATGAGTTGCCTTCGCCGCTGGCCACCCCCATCCCGGCCTTCCCCCGTTAAGGGGGAAGGAGGAGACGGGCTGCGCCGAATCATGATGGAAGGATGACGGAATCGCTGCTCGGCTTTGCCGCCATCTTCGTGCTGGCGCTGCTGCGCATCCCGCTGGCGTTCGCGATGGGCGCGGTCGGTTTCGTCGGCCTGGGCGTCATGCGCGGCTGGCCGGCCACGGCAGCGAGCGCCTCGCAGGTGATCTACGAGACCGGCTTTGCCTACACGCTGTCGGTGGTGCCGCTGTTCATCCTGATGGGCAACTTCGTCGCCCGCGCCGGCTTGGCGCAGGAGCTGTTTCGCGCCGCCTATGCCTTCGTCGGCCATGTGCGCGGCGGCCTGGCGCATGCCACGGTGCTGGCCTGCGCCGGCTTCGGCGCCATCTGCGGCAGCTCGATCGCCACCGCGGCGACGATGAGCAAGGTCGCCTATCCGGCGATGAAGAAGCTCGGCTATGCCGATTACCTGTCCACAGGCGTTATCGCCGCCGGCGGCACGCTGGGCATCATGATCCCGCCGTCGACGATCCTCGTCATCTACGGCATCGTCACCGAAACGCATATCGGCAAGCTCTTTGCCGCCGGCGTGATCCCGGGCCTGCTGTGCGCGCTGATGATGATGGGCGCGGTGGCCTGGATCACCTGGCGAGACCCCGCGGCCGGGCCGGCAGGTGAGCGCACGTCGTGGCGCGACCGCCTGCTGGCAGTGCGCAACATCTGGGGCGTGGCGCTGCTCGTCGTCCTTGTGCTCGGCGGCATCTACGGCGGCGTCTTCACCGCCACCGAAGGCGCAGGCATCGGCGCCTCGGGCGCGTTCTTCTTTGCGCTGGCGCGGCGGGCGCTGACATGGCGCGTGCTGTTCGAGGTGCTGGTGGAGAGCGCACGGACCACGGCGATGCTGTTCACGATCCTGATCGCGGCGATGATCTTCTCCAGCTTCATCAACTTCACGACCATGCCCGGCGACTTGAAGGAGTGGCTGCTGCACCTGGGCCTGCCGCCGCTGGCGATC
>JANNJX010000398.1:0-2819 GCA_031396005.1 Burkholderiales bacterium | reverse complement strand
CACCAGATCACCGGGTCGCGGTTCATCTCGTTGCGCGCCAGGTTGATCATGCCGCCGAAGCTGTTCATGCTCGGATCGACACCGACGCCGACGTACGACAGCACCGCCTCGTAGAGGATCAGCGACGAGAACTCGAGCACGATGACGATCAGCATCAGGTGGGCGACGTTGGGGAAGACATGGCGCGCCATGATGCGGTTGGCGCTGACGCCGAAGGCCTGCGCCGCCTGCACGTAGTCGAGCTCGCGCAGCTTCAGCGTTTCGGCGCGCAACAGCCGGCACAGCCCCGCCCAGCCGGTCAGGCCGAGCACCGCGCAAAGCAGGAAGAGCTTGACGTCCGAACGTTCGAGCGAGGTCTCGAACAGGTCCGGGTGCTTGTCGATGAAGACCTGCACCATCAGCACCAGCGCCGCGATCAGCAGGATGTTCGGAATCGACGACAACACGGTGTAGAGGTACTGGATCGCTTCATCGACCCAGCCTTTGAAGTACCCGGCCATGATGCCGAGCACCACCGCCAGCGGCAGCGTGGCCAGCGTGGCCAGCGCGCCGATGACGACCGCGGTGCGGATGCTCTTCAGGGTCTGGTAGAGCACGTCGTTGCCGGTGATGTCGGTGCCGAAAACGTGATAGCCCGTGGCCAGCCCGCCGATGGCGCCGATGAAGGCGCCGAGTGCGAGCAGCGTCCAGACGCCGACGCGCCACGGGATCGCGCCCTCGCCGGCCCAGACGGCGCGAGCCTTGGCCGACCAGCCGTTCCCATAGACGTTCGGCAGCAACGCCACCAGCAGCGCCGACAGCACGACTGCGAGCAGCACGCCGGCGACGAGCCCCGACAGCGCTCGCACCGCCACATCGCCGGCCCACTGTGCCGCCGGCTGTGTCAGGTGCACGCCGCCGTGCAACAGCCGCGGCGCCGCGCGGCCGCCTGCGTCGGTCGATTCCTTGGTGAAACTCTCGTACGCCAGCGGCCGCGAGTAAGTGGTCTCGCGCGACTCGACCAATCGCGACAAGGCCACGTCCATCAGCGACTGGGTGCGCGTGTCGTAAGCCTCGCTGCCGACCACTGCTGGCAACAGCGGGCGAAAGTGCACGCTGTCGGCCAGCGTGACGATCAGGCATGCCGCGAGCACCGCCGACGAGGCCAGCGCCGGCGCGTCGCCGAACACCTTGCGCCAGTTCGCTGCCAGGTTCGGCGTGCGCCGCACGTGGACGATGTAGGCCAACATCGCGATGACGAGCAGCCACACGGCAGCGTCGGTCCAGAGCAGAACGAATTTCGGCATGGCTAGGTCAGGCGAACTCGCGGATCGACCCACGTGTAGGCGATGTCGATCAGGATGTAGCTGGCGATGTAGAGCACCGAGCCGACGAAGACCATCGTGCGCACGATCGCGAAGTCCTGCTTGCTGATGGCTTCGATCGCGTAAGCACCGAGGCCCGGGATGCCGAAGAAGCTCTCGAAGACCAGGCTTCCGAGAAAGACGTACGGCAGGTAGCCGCCGGCGCTGGTGACGATCGGGATCAGCGCGTTGCGCAGCACGTGGCGGAAGAGCACGGCGGTTTCGGCAAGGCCCTTGGCGCGCGCCGTGCGCACGTAGTCCTTGCCGATTTCCTCGAGGAACATCGCGCGGTACAGCCGCGCTTCGGTGCCCAGACGCGCCACGGCCGACAGCAGCACCGGCAGGATGAGGAAGCGGATCAGGTCGAGCCCACCCGTGTAGCCCGATGCCGGCACGAGCTTGAAGACGCGCGAGAACAGGAACTGGCCGACGATGATGTAGAACAGCGCCGAGATCGACAGCATGACCACGCACAGCACCACGCCGGCAAGGTCCAGCCGGGTGTGGCGGAACATCACCAGCAGCAGCGCGAAGCTCACGCTGGCGATGATCTGCAGGATGAAGATCGGAATCGCCAACTGCAGGCTGACCCACATCCGACGCCCCACTTCCGTGCCGATGTCGCCGGCGCTTTCGCTGTCGGCGCGGCCGAACTTGAAGGTGAACAGCGAGATCGAGCGCTCCCAGAAGATGGTCTCGGTGAGCTTCTCGCTGCCTTGTTTGGCGTCGTTGAAGTACAGCGGCTTGTCGTAGCCGCGTTCCTCTTTCCACTTGGCGATCAACTCGGCCGTGACGCGCTTGCCGCCGATGTTCAGCCGCGCCATGTCGTCCGGCGTGTTGACGGTGAAGAAGAGGATGAAGGTGGCGAGGTTGACGCCGATCAGGATCAGCACGCCGTAGAGGCTGCGGCGGACGACGTAGCTCAGCATTGTTCTGTGTTCATGCGGCGAGCACTTCACCGCGCGCGTTCATGCGTTCGCGCAGGCGCATGCTGCGCCGCGTGAACACAAAGGCCGCCACCAGCACGACAACGATCAGCACCAGCGGCCACCACACCGGCTTGTTCCAGGCGAAGAGTGCGGCCTCGCGCGCCGGCACGTCGAGCTTCAGGTAGCGCCCGTGATCGCGGATCAGGATCGCGGGCTTGGTGTTCTTGACCCAGCCCTGCGCGGCGTTCGAGGCCCAGGGGTAGAACCCCATGCTCCACGGCGCGTCGTCCTGCAGGATCTTCACCATCTCGTCGATCACGGCCTGCTTCTGCGGACCGTCGTCCATCGTCTTCAATTGCGAGAACAGCTTGTCGTACACGGGGTTCTGGTAGTTGGCGGTGTTCTCGCCGTCGGAGACGCTCTTGGCGTTGGGGCCGTAGAGCAGGAACAGAAAATTCTCGGCATCGGGGTAGTCGGCGTTCCAGCCGCTCCAGAACACCTGGTGCTTGTTCTTGCGCACCTTGTCCTGGAACTGGTTGTTGTCGGT
>JANNJX010000394.1:0-5842 GCA_031396005.1 Burkholderiales bacterium | reverse complement strand
CTCGGGCATCCAGATCGCAGCGGCCGAAGGCAGCGCCAAGCAAACCGACTGGGGCCTGGGCGGCACCATCTTCGGCGGCGGCGGCGGTGCGGCGTTCGGCGCCTACACCAACACCAACGAGGGCAAGGTGATCACCGCGTCGTTCCTCGACAACTGGAACAACATCGTGCGCTCGGTGCGCAGCAACGCCAGCCTGATCCAGGCCAAGGCTGGCTTTGCATCGCAAGCCAACGCCGCCGGCAGCGTCAAGGCCAACGCTGCCAACAACGGCGACGTGATGGTGGCCAAGATCGCAGGCGCCAAGGTCCTGAAGGGCCCGAGCGACGGCGCGGGCGTGCTGATGACCCTGGCCAGGACCGACGAGGTGCTCTACATGGGCGAAGAGAAGAACGGCTTCGTCAAGGTCACGTCGCCGAAGGGCGACGGCTGGATCCGGGAAGTGCTGCTGAAGAAGCCCTGAGCTCCCTCGAGAGACGCGAGCAGCGAGCTGGGGCCGTCAGGTCACCGATGTTTGAAAGCCGGCTTTCGTTTCGCCAAGAACGCCGCCATGCCCTCTTTCTGATCCTCCGTCGCAAACAGCGAATGAAAGACCTGTCGCTCATGCGTCACGCCATCGGCCAGCCCTGACTCGAAGGCGCGGTTGACGCACTGCTTGGCCATCATCACCGCTGGCAGGCTCATGCCGCAGATCGTTGCCGCGGCGGCCAGCGCTTCGGCCAGCAATTTATCAGCGGCAACGACGCGGCTGACGAGGCCGGCGCGCTCGGCCTCGCCCGCGTCCATGAAACGCGCCGTGAGCACCATGTCCATCGCCTTGGCCTTGCCCACCGCGCGCGGCAGGCGCTGCGTGCCGCCGGCGCCGGGGATGATGCCGAGCTTGATCTCCGGCTGGCCGAACTTCGCGGTGTCGGCGGCGATGATGAAGTCGCACATCATCGCCAGCTCGCAGCCGCCGCCGAGCGCGAAGCCGGCCACCGCGGCGATCACCGGCTTTCTCACCTGGCGCATTTGTTCCCAGTTGCGCGTGATGTAGTTGCCCAGGTACACATCCATGTAGCCCCATGTCTGCATCGCGCCGATGTCGGCGCCGGCGGCAAAGGCCTTCTCGCTGCCGGTGAGCACGATGCAGCCCACGCCAGCGTCGGCGTCGGCGGCAGTCATCGCCTGGCCCAGCTCATCCATCAACTCGTCGTTGAGCGCGTTGAGTTGCTTGGGCCGGTTCAGCGTGATGAGCACGGTGGCCAGCGCGCCGTCGGCGCCGTCGTGGCGGTTGATAACGAGGGTGTGTGGGTTCATCGGTCAAGTATTGCGCGTTGCCATCGAGATTGGGAAAGTAGCAAACTATACGAGGCAACGCAGAGTGCCTACAGTGCGTGCCAGTGCCCCGCGCCCACCGTGCGACCGGCATTCCCGATGGCGACTTACCGGTTGCCAACGACTTTTTCGAGCGCAAGCGATGACCACCATCTACAGAAAAACGGCCAAGGGCCATGCCGAAATCGAAACCCGGGCGCTCCGCTTGCCGCCGCGCCTAAGAGGCACGCTGATCATGGTCGACGGTCACCGCAGCGTCGACGATCTGATGAAGCTGGTTCCCGGTGATGCCGATGCGGCGCTGCAGCAGTTGCTGGTTGACGGCTTCATCGATGTCTTCGCCGTGCTGGCCGACCGTCCGCCCGCCCCGGCTCCAGCCGCCGAGCCTGCGCCTGCGCCTGCTGCCCGGTCGGGCCCGTCCATCGACGGCACCAAGCGCGACGCGGTGCGATACATCAATGAAAAGCTGGGGCCTGCCGGTGAAGGCATCGCCATCAAGATCGAACGCGCCAAAAGCATGGCCGAGTTGCAGCCGCTGCTGGTGCAGGCCTCACAAGTGCTGCACAGCTTCGGCGGCGCCAGCGCCTCAGAAGCCTTCATCGCACGTTTCATCGCCAGCGCGTAGCGCCGCTGAAGCTGCCACTTCAACGAAACCCGCCCTCCGGCGCGGCCTGCAACGGCGCCGCATCCATCATCAGATCAACATAGGTTTCAGCGTCCTGCTGGATGCGGATGCGCACCGGCAGGTACTGCAGCGACGGCGCAAACCAGACCTCGGCGCTCAGCTCGCCGCGCGGCCGGTCTTCGCTGCGCCGCGGCTTCAGGTGAAAAGTGTCGAGCTCGCCGACCGGCGTGTACAGGCGCTGCTCGGCGAGCACGTCGTACGTCCAGCGGTCCACACGCCGCGGCAGCGCCAGCGGCAGGCTGATGCTGTTGCCCACGCGCAGCAGCTCCGGCCGCGTCGTGAACAGCCACGTCATCTGCACGAACTGGCTGGCCGTGTCCTGCACGCCGGCCATCGCTTCGCGCGTGCTGCCGTTGGCCAGCGTCACCGTCTGCGGCGTGAACAACACGGCGACGCGGCGCGCCGACTGGAACGGCAGCTTGGTTGCTTCGTCGTAGCGCCGCGGCACGAGACCGGCCTCGCCCAGCTCGCCGTCGCTCGTCATGTTGCGCGACATCAGCGGCGCGAAAGACGGGCCGACCGAGACGTCCATGTGCACCTGGTAGCGCGGGCCGATGCGCACCCACTGCACGCGCGCGTTGCCGTGAACCTCGCCGCGGTAGTTGCCGAGCAGCGTGTAGGTCAGGCGCGTCGAGGGCGGCCACTCGAAAGGCAGCGCAGCGGCGGAGGCACTCGACGCTGCAGGCGCGGCCGCCACGGCCGGCGCAAGAGGCTCGCTGGACGCGGTCTCTTGCGCCGCCGGCGCCGATGGCGCAACAGCAGTCGCCAGCGGCGGGCTCGGCGGCACCTCGAGCACGGCGGCAGGCTCGAGCTGCGCCGGCGCCGAAGCCGCCGAGGCCGAAGCCGCCGAAGCCGCCGGCGCCGCGGCACGCACACGCCGCGGCCGCACAGCCGCAGGTGCCTGCGGCTGCGGCTGCGGTGCAGTCACCGCCACCGGCGCGGCCGGTTCGAGCGTCCGCACGAAGGCCACCTCCATGCGCTGCGGCATCGGCCGAGCGCCGGCACCCCAACCCACGAGCTGGTCGTCGAGCCACGAGACGAGCGTGCCATGCAACAACAGCACCACCACCAGCAGCACGGCCCAACGAACACGGCGCGAACCCAGCCGCAGCTTGCGGCGCGCGGCTGGCGAGCGCATCAGACCCCGAGCCAGGCCCGGCGCAACGTCGCCTCACGGGCGCGCGGCTTGTCAGCCGGTGTCAACACCACTGGCGCCGCGGCCGCTGCATGGCCAGGTTGCAGCGTCACGCGCAACAGGCGCTGGTCGCGCACCAGCAGCAACTCAAAATCCCGCCCCGGCTGCAACCACTGCTGCGCTTCATCGAGGCGGCGGATACGCCAGCCATCGATCGCCAGCAACTCGTCGCCGGCCGACACGCCGGCGCGCATGGCAACGCTTCCGGCCAGCACTTGCTTGACCTGCACACTGCTCGCGCCTTCGAGCACGCGCAGCCCGAGCGCTGCGGCGTAGCCGGCCTTCTCGGCCGTCATTGCCACACCCGCCGCTTCGAGCAGCGCCGCCAGCGGCAACTCGTCGGTGCCCTGTACCCAGGCCGCGATCTCCTGGGCGTACGAACGTCCACCGATGCGCTTCAACGCATTGGCGATATCGCTGTCATCGATCGGCCCGCCGCGGCTGCGTTGCCAGAGCAGGCGCATCACGTCGTCGAGCGTGGCCTTGCCTTCGGCGCGCAACGTCAGATCCAACGCCAGCGCCACCAGCGAGCCCTTGGCGTAGTAACTCACCGTGGCGTTGGGCGTGTTCTCGTCGCTGCGGTAGTACTTGGTCCAGGCGTCGAAGCTGGCCTGGGCCACGCTCTGCACCTCGCGCCCGGGCGTCGTCGCCACGGTGTTGATGGTCTTGGCGATCAGGCGCAGGTAGCGCGGCCCATCGATCAGCCCGGCGCGCAGCAACAGCAGGTCGTCGTAGTACGAGGTGAAGCCCTCAAAGAACCAGAGCAGCGGCGTGTGGTTCTCACGCGTGTAGTCGATGCACGCCAACTCGGCAGGCTTCAAGCGCTTGACGTTCCAGGCATGGAAGTACTCGTGCGAGACCAGGCCGAGCAACGTCGTGTAGCCCTCGGTCATCACGCCAACGCCCTGCTGCGGCAGGTCGCGCCGCTTGGCGATCAGCGCCGTGCTGGCGCGGTGCTCGAGGCCGCCGTAGCCGTCGTCGACGGCGTTCAACATGAACACATAGCGCTCGAACGGCGGCTTCGGTTTCTTGTCGCCGTGCCAGAAGCCGATCTGCGTTTCGCAGATCTTCTTCGCGTCGTCGATCAAGCGCTCGCCGTCGAAGCCGGGCCACGCGCCGGCGACGACGAACCGGTGCGGCACACCATGCGCCTCGAACGCGCCGCACCAGAACGCGCCGACCTCGAACGGATGATCGACCGATTCGTCGTAGTCGGCAGCGACATAGCCGCCTTTGGCGTGCGCCGGCATCGACGTTGCCACCTGCCAGCCGCGCGGCAGCTCGCCGAGCGTGATCGCATGCGGCTCGGCCTCGCGGCCTTCGACGCGCAGGCACAGGCTGGTGCCGTTGAAGAAACCGCGCGAGGCATCGAGAAACGCGGCGCGCACGGAGGTGTCGAAGGCGTAAACGAGATAACTCAGCGTCAACGCCGCGCGCCCCTTGCACGCCGCCTGCCACGTCGTCTTGTCGAGTTGCGTCAGCGCCACGGCCTGGTTGCCCTGCTGCGCTTCGAGCCGCGACAGATGGCGAGCGAACTCGCGCACCATGTAGCTGCCGGGAATCCACACCGGCAGCGACAGGCGCTGCGAAGCTGCAGGCGCAGGCACCGTCAGCGTGACGCGGAACTGATGCGCATGCAGGTCGTGCAGCTCGATGCGGTAGGTGATCATGAGGCGGAGACAGCAGCGACGAGACAACTGAGCACGGCGACGCTGGTGAGCAGCGCGCGCAAGGGCAGCAAAGCAGACAAGCCCATCGCCGGAAAGCGCGCGCGATCGACGGCCCAGCACAACGCGAGCGTCGCGGCCAGGCCGATCAACGCCAATCGCGAAGACGGCAGCAACAACAGCGGCCACGCCAGCAGCGACGGCACGACACCCCACGCGCGCGCCGCGTCATGCGCCGCGCCGGTCGGTGAGCCCCAATGGATGCCGCCGAGAAACGACACGATGACGGCGCCATAGGCGATCAGCGCGCGCAGTGCCGTGTCGTGCCAGGCCGAAGGCCCCAGGGTCACCGCGAGCGCTCCACCGACGAAGGGCAACAACCCGCTCCAGCCGAGGGCACGCGTCGTGAGAGAAACGGGATCGTTTGAAGACAACGGCATTCGCGCCATTGTCGCCGCTGTGCCGCGCTGATTCTGGTGGAGCCGGCTGCGTGACTGCCAGGGTCGGATCGATGTCGCGGGCGTTTCGCTGCGCGCTGTTTTTGATTGCAGGATGTGGCGTTGTGGTTGGCTTGCGATCGGCCTCGCTCTTGCTACAGGAGCCATCTGCGCAATGGCGGTCTACTTTCGAGTGCGGATCGGCGCTTGCGCAAGGCCCTCAGAACGTGCCGGGGTACGCGCCGCCGTCGAGCAGGATGTTCTGCCCTGTCAGGTAACCGGCCTGCGCGCTGCACAGGAACGCGCAGACTTCGCCGAACTCGGCAGCGATGCCCAGCCGCTGCGCCGGAATCGCCTTGGCCCGCACGGCGGTCAGCTCCTGCACGCTCTTGCCGCTCTTCTTGGCCGCGCTCTGCATCGTCTTGCGGATGCGGTCGGTGTCGAAGAAGCCGGGCAGCAGGTTGTTGATCGTCACGTTGCGCGAGGCCAGCCGGCTCTGCCGCGCCAGGCCGGCGACGAAGCCCGTGAGCCCGCTGCGCGCCCC
>JANNJX010000386.1:0-5326 GCA_031396005.1 Burkholderiales bacterium | reverse complement strand
CAATCACGGCGACGCGGCGCGCGTGCGCCGTGAGTTCATGCGCGTGGAGTAGCCCCCAGCGCGCCGGGCCGCAAGGCGCAGGCGCAAGTGATTGCGGGCGGGCGTGGATTCATCACGATCTTTTTCGTCCCTGCGTCCAGGGTGTGACCGGGCGTGTGATTCACGCGCGCTCGCTACATGTTTTGACAGCGCGGGCGAACGCGCACCTACGCTGACGGCATGAACTCAGCCTGCACATCCATCCGTTGGCGTTCACGCGCCTTGTTGCTGATCAGCGCGGCCAGCCTGGCCTTGGCGGCCTGCGGCGGCGGCGGTGGCGGTGGCGGTGGCGGGGGCGGTGGCGCCTCCGGCGATGCACCCGCGCCTGCCACCTCTGGCGAGCCGGCAGCCGCGCCGCCGTCGAATCCACCTGCCGATGCGCCGGGTTCACCTCCCGCATCCGCAGCACCCGCACCCGCACCCGCCGACGGCGCCCCCATCGCCGGCAACCCTGCGGGCGCGTGCGCCGTGCCCGTCGGCGGCCAGTTGAAAAGCGTTTCGCAGCCGACCAGCGTCGTCGGCACCGGCACGCCAGCCAGCTGCACCTCGGCCGCGGTGGTCGCGGCCGTCGCCAACGGCGGCGTCGTCACCTTCAACTGCGGCGCCGATCCGCTGACGATCACCATGGCGGCCACAGCGCGCGTCTTCAACAACAAACCCGACCTCGTGCTCGACGGCGGCGGCAAGGTCACGCTGTCGGGCGGGGGCGCGCGGCGCATCCTCTACCAGAACAGTTGCGACCAAAGCCTCGTCTGGACGTCGCCGAACTGCGACTTCCAGGACTCGCCGAAAACGACGCTGCAGAACATCACCTTCGCCGATGGCAATTCGAGCGGCCAGGGTTACGGATTGCGAGAGGTCTACGGCGGCGGCGCGGTGTTCGCGCGCGGCGGGCGCCTTGCGATCGTCAACTCGCGCTTCTTCCGCAACCAGTGCGAGAGCACCGGCCCCGACCTCGGTGGTGCAGCGGTGCGAGCGCTCGAGATGTCGCGCGCCTCGCCGGTGTATGTCGTGGGCAGCACCTTCGGCGGCGCCGATGGCTACGGCAATGTCTGCTCCAACGGCGGTGGGCTGTCGAGCATCGACACCTCGTATGCCGTGATCAACAGCGTCATCGCGCACAACCAGGCCATCGGCGTCGGCGCCAATCCGCAACGCGCTGGCACGCCGGGCGGCGGCAGCGGCGGCGGCATCTACCTGGACGGCAACAGCTTCGACTTGTCGCTGTGCGGCACGGTGGTGCGCAACAACACCGCCAACGAAGGCGGCAGCGCGATCTTCTACGTCAGCAACAACCGCAGCGGCACGATGTCGATCACCCATTCGACGCTCTCGGCCAACCCGAAAGGCACTTTCGAGACGACGGGTCTGCCCGGCATGTTCGTCATCGCCGCGCCGGGGCAGCCGGTGATCACGGGCTCGACGTTGACGCCGTAAAGGACTCAGCGCGGCGAGCGGCCGTAGCGGATCGACTGCAGCACGCCGGCGCGAAAGCGCAGCGTCGCCACCATGTTGCCGGGGCCGCGGTCGTAGAGCCACTCTTCGATGGTCTGGCAGGGCAGCACGGTGCCCGCCCACGGCTCGGGCACGAGTTGCAGGTCGGCTCCGTAGTACAAAGGCGCGCAGAAGTTGTCCTTCAGCGCCGGCTGGCCGCACTTGTAGAGCACCGAGACACGCGAGTCGCCTTCGGCGGCGCTGCCGCCCGTGCAGCGCAGCGTCTCGGCCTGCGAAGGCGGCGCGAACGAGCCTGACAATGCGGTCGCGATGGCGCAGAGAACGGCGCGTGCGGGCGAGTGCGGCAAAGGATCAGGCCTCGGGTTCGTGGCAAACCACTTCGATGTTGTGCCCGTCCGGACCAATGACGAACGCTGCGTAGTAGGTCGCGTTGTACTGCGGGCGCGGACCAGGCGCACCATTGTCTTTGCCACCTGCTTCCAAAGCCGCGCGATAGAAAGCTTCGACTTGCTGGCGATTCTCGGCCTTGAATGCCAAGTGAAGGTGCGCCGGCTTCTCCTCGGTTTGGAACAGGCACAACGACGCCTCACCCGTTTGGCAAAACTCGACACCGTACGTCGGCGGCCCCTCCGAAACAACAGCGATGCCGAGAGGTTCGAGCGCTTTGAGGAAGAACGCTTTGCTCACTGCATAGTCGCTGACGCCGAATTTGACGTGGTCAAACATCAGCTCTCCTGAATTGTGTGGGCCTGCGCGAGGCCGACCATGCAATGGATCGCGCGGCGACGGGAAAGTTCTCGCGCTCCGCGGCGCTGAAACTATGCCTGCTTCTTCTCCTTCGCCCTTTCCCGCCCGGCCTTGCTGCGCGCCTTCCACGTCGCCACGAGCGACTTACGTTGGAGGGCGCTCATCGCATCACGCTGCGTCTCGCGCTGCAGCTTGTGAAAGTTCTTCAACCGCGCGGGCTCCAATGCGTCGCGCACGGCGCAGCCCGGCTCGTCGGCGTGGTGGCAGTCGCGAAAGCGGCACTGCGGCGCCAGGCGGGCGATGTCGTCGAAGGCCTGCACCACGTCGCCGGCGTCGGCGTCCAGGCGCAGCGTGCGCAGGCCTGGTGTGTCGATGATGCAGGCGCCGCTGGCCAGCGCATGCAGCGAGCGCACCGTCGTCGTGTGGCGGCCGCGGCCGTCACCGGCACGAATGCCGCCGGTGTCTTGCACGTCGGCGCCGAGCAGCGTGTTGGTCAGCGTGCTCTTGCCGGCGCCGCTGGAGCCGACGACGACCAAGGTCTGGCCCGCACCGAGCCAGGGTTCGAGCGCTGCGGCCGTCTGCGCCGATGTGCCGTTGACGGCGAGCACGGCCACGTCGGCCGGCACCAGCGACAGCGCCTCGTGCTCGCGCGCCGCGCGCTCGTCGGCGCTCACCAGGTCGGCCTTCGTCAGCACCACCACCGCGCCGACGCGCGCCAGCCGCGTGAAGGCCAGATAGCGCTCCAGCCGGCGTGGGTTGAAGTCATGGTCCAGGCCCATGACGATCAGCACCGTGTCGATATTGGCGACGAGGACGACGCGCGTCACCTTGTCGCGGCCGTCGTGCAGGCGGCGCGCGATCTGGTTGGCCGGCGGCACGCGCGCATGCACCCACCACTCGGCCAGCGGGTTGCGCCGTGCATAGACCCAGTCGCCGACGGCCAGCGCGTCATTGTCGAGCGCAGCGTGCAGCGCCGGCAGCACGCGCGCGCGCATGGCGAGCTCTCCTTCGTGCAGCATGACGCTGTCGCGCTGCACTTCGACGACGCGCATCAGCGTGTCGTCGGCATGCACCTCGGGCAGCGAGGAAAGGATGTGCGGCGCCAAGCCGATGGCGCGCAGGCGTTCGAGATCAGTCAGTTCGATCATGGGTGTGTAGCGCCGGGCCGTCCCAAGCCACACGCGCTCCCCTCGGGGGAAGCGAACGAAGTGAGCCAGGGGCCAAGCGATCCGTTCGTGAGAGAGCAAAGCAAAGCCATGCCGCAGCAAATGCGGCAAACGAAAAAAGCGTGGGGCTTGCTGGAGCCGCGACCTCAACCGGTCACGGCCTCACGAACACTTGGGAGCGTGCGGCGCGCGAGAGAGAGTCAGGCGGCGGCGGAGCAGGCCAGCGAAGGGGCAAGGTCCAGATGGGTCATGGTGGCCTCCTGCGGCGAGTTGAACAAATGGAGGGCGCGACTGTGCACGTGCTCACGCCATCAGTCAACCGACAAAGTGGGGAGGGAGCTCAGCGCCAGCGCGCGCCCGAATTGGCCACCCATTCGATCAGCGCATCAAGCGCCGGCCGGCCCTTGGCGGCATCGTCGTGGTTGATGAACGCCACCACCACCCAGGTGTCGCCGCGCGTGTCGCGCACCGTGCCGGCGAGCGCCGTCACGTTCTTCAGCGTGCCGGTCTTCAGCCGCGCCCAGCCGTGCGCGCGCGTGCCCTTCAAACGGTTGCGCATGGTGCCATCGACGCCGGCCACCGGCAGGCTCATCAGCAACTCGGGCGCATGCTGGCCTTTCAGCGCGAACTCGATCGCACGCGCCATCGTGCGTGGCGCGATGCGCTCGCTGCGCGACAGGCCTGAGCCGTTGTCCATCGCCAGGCCGTCGCGCTCGATGCGCTGCTCGTCGAACCAGCGCTGCACCTCGCGCTGCGCGAGTTCGAGCGTCGTCGCTTCGGGGTTCGTCGTCATTGCCGCCAAGCCGAGCTGCAGGAACAACAGCCGCGTCTGTGCGTTGTCGCTGCTCTTGTTCATGCGGCGCAGCACCTCGCCCCACGGCCGCGCGTCGTGTTGCGCGATGCGCTCGGCTCCGGCCGGCAAAGCGGTCTCGCGCACGTTGCCCGGCGCGCTTTCAAAACGCCCGCCCAGGCTGGCCCACACCGCGCGCACCTGGCGCTCGGTGATGACGTTGCGGTCGAGCAGTTGCAGCGCGGCCTGCGCCTGGCAGCGGCGCGGGAAACCGCCTTGCAGCGTGATGCGCCACTGGCCCGCGGTGGTTTCGGCAACGCGCGGTGGCAGCCAGTCGTCGTCCCAATCGGTGCAAGGTTTGTCGGTCGGTGCGAGCGCGCTCGCATCAATGCTCACACCGTCGAGCGGCGGCACGAGACGCGCGCTCACGGCGCCGCTGTCGGCGGAGGACAGCGCCAGACCCATCAGGTTGCCGCTCTGCATCAACGCATCGGGGATCACGTTGTACGGCCACTCGGGCGACTCATCGAAAGGCGGCAGGCCGATGTCGATGCGCGCCGGCCGGAACAGCGTGCGGTCGAGCACCAGGCCGCCGCGCACGGTGTGCACGCCGCGCTGGCGCAACTCGAACAGCAGTTGCCACAGCGCAGGCAGGTCGAAGTCCGGATCCGCGCCGCCGACGAGCACGAGGTCGCCGCCGAGCACGCCGTTGTCGACCGTGCCGGTGGTGTGCAGCGCCGTGCGCCCGCTGTGGTTCGGCCCGAGACGGTCGAGGGCGACGATGGTGGTGACGAGCTTCATCGACGAGCCCGGCTGCATCGGCACGTCCGCGCGGTGCTGCCAGGTGCGCGCCCAGAACGTCTGCGGAATCGCGATCGCGCCGAGCGCGTCAGGCGGCAGACCGGCTTGCGCCAACGCGGCAGCCACTGTCGCCGGCAGCGCGTCGTCGAGCGCGGCCACGACGCCGGGCGTGGCGAGCAGCAGCGCGGCGGTGACGCAAGACAGCAGCGTCTTCATCGTCACACCCAGCCGAACTGGGCGCGAACGTCGCGGGCGGTGACGTTGATCGGCGCCGTGGGCGCTTGGGGGTACTGACGCAGGTTCGAAGCCCGAACACCACCGCCGTTCT
>JANNJX010000359.1:0-6436 GCA_031396005.1 Burkholderiales bacterium | reverse complement strand
CGATAGAAGGTGTGGCCGCCTTGCTGCCAGCTTTCCATCGTCTTGCCGTGGCGCTCCCAGAAGTCGGCGGGCAGCGGCAGGATGCCGGTGTAGAGCAGGTCGCCGTCTTCGAGCGTCTTGTCGTTGAAGTAATCCTCGGCGGCCAGGCCGAGTGCGCGCGCCTTGACGCGCATGTTGATGTCCTTCGACACCAGCACCACCTCGCGCTTGTCGCGGTGCGCTTCGCGCAGGCTCATGACGACGCCGAGGATCTGGTTGTCGGCCTTGCCCTGCGGCAGGCCGTCGGGCAACTTGGCGTCGAGAAACGTGGTCTGGAAGAACAGCTTGCCGCCGGCCTCGCGCTTGCCGGTCTTGGACAGCGGGATGCCTTCCTTGCCGTCGGTGAAGCCCTGCGCGGCCAGTGCGTCGAGTTCGCGGCTGACCTGGCGCACGTTGCGCGAGACCTCGCTCATGCCCTTCTTGTGGCCGTCGAGTTCTTCGAGCGTGATCATCGGCAGGTAGATGTCGTGCTCTTCGAAGCGGAACAGGCAGGTCGGGTCGTGCATCAGCACGTTGGTGTCGAGCACGAACAGCTTGGCCGGGCCGGTGCCGCGCGGCTTGCGCGGCTTGGGCTGCACCGTCGGCAGGCGCTCGGGCGCCACGGCCGCGGGGCGCAGCGGTGCCGCGGCTTCGGCCTGGCTGCTGTCGAACAGGTCGAGCACGCCGGGGCCGGCTTCGGGCTCGGTGTGGCTCGTGGTCTTGGGGTTGTCGCGGCGCGCCGGTTTGGGCGCGGCCTGGGATTCGTAGTCGGCGGGGGCGAGAAGGGCGGCTTTGCGTGCAGGGGGCTTGGGCAGTGGCATCGTTTCTCGATCTGGCGTTTCAGAAAACAAAAAGCCGCACAGCAAGCTGTGCGGCTTTGACCGGGGGTGGCGTCGGGCTTCGACTCACGCGACGATTATGCGCGGCTCGTTGACGCTGTGATGTCAGGCCGCCTTTTTCAACAGCTTGACCGCTTTCAAGACTTCATCCACATGCCCGGCGACCTTGATGCCGCGCCATTCGCCGCGCAACACGCCGGTGGCGTCGATCAGGAACGTGCTGCGCTCGATGCCCTTGACCTTCTTGCCGTACATGATCTTGTTCTTGACCACGCCGAACATGTGGCAGAGCTTTTCTTCGGTGTCGGCGATCAGCTCGAAGGGCAACTCCAGGTTGGCCTTGAACTTCTCGTGTGACGCCATGTTGTCGCGCGACACGCCGAGGATCAGCGCGCCGGCCTTGACGAAATCCTTGTAGCGATCGCGGAACTGCATCGCTTCGGTGGTGCAGCCTGGCGTGTGATCCTTAGGATAGAAGTAGAGCACGACCGCCTGGCCGCGGAACGTGTCGGGCCCGATCTTCAGGCCGCCGGTGGCGACGGCGTCAAACTCGGGCAGGGGCTTGTTGATGGCTGGCGTCATGAGGGGCGGGCTGAATGCTCGTGTTGCCTGCGGCTGCAAGCGCAGTGGTGAATTATAAAGGCTAGGATAGAGCGGGCCTCCGCTGCCTTCGTAGCTGGGGGCACGGTTGCCCGATTCAACCAGCAGAGCTGGGCAACAACGCTGCCACGACCGAGCGGCCCTCGGCCGCGAGCACGTTGTAGGTGCGGCAGGCGGCTGCGGTGTCCATCGTCTCCAGGCCGATGCGCGCTTCGATCAGAGTTCGGTACAGCGCCGCTGAAACGAAACGCAGCCGCGCGCCGCTGCCGAAGATGACCAGCTCCGGCTTCAGCGCCAGGACCTCGCTGAAGTGCTCGGCCGAGAGCGTGGCGTGCTCCTGCGCCATCCAGGCCTGCGCCGGGCCTTTCCACGGCACCAGCAGGCTGCCTTCGAAACGCTGGTTGTTGACCCACACGGCGCCGGGCTCGTGGCGCGAGATGGCGTTGGTTCCGGCAAAGGTGTCGGGCTGGAATTTCATGGTCCAATTCTCGCCCTGTCCTGCCCTGTCGTGGCGACCGCCACTGCGCCGTGAAACCCGTCCTCAAATCCAGCAAGCTCGCCAACGTTGGCTACGACATCCGAGGGCCGGTGCTCGACAAGGCGCGGCAGATGGAGGACGAGGGCCAGAAGATCATCAAGCTGAATATCGGAAATATCGCCGCCTTCGGCCTCGAGCCGCCCGACGAGATCGTGCAGGACATGATCCGCAACCTGGGCTCACAGGTGGCTGCGGGCTACACCGACAGCAAGGGCTTGTTCGCGCCGCGCAAGGCGGTGGTGCACTACACGCAGCAGAAGCAGGTGGCGGGCGTCTCGGTCGATGACGTGTACCTCGGCAATGGCGCGTCCGAGCTGATTGCGATGAGCATGAACGCGCTGCTCGACGCCGGCGACGAGGTGCTGATCCCGTCGCCGGACTACCCGCTGTACACGGCGGTGGTGTCGCTGTCCGGCGGCACGCCGGTGCATTACTGCTGCGATGAGGCCTCAGGCTGGCTGCCTGACATCGACGACATCAGGAAGAAGGTGACGCCACGGACCAAGGCCATCGTCGTCATCAACCCGAACAATCCGACCGGTGCGCTCTACCCGGTGGAGCTGCTGCGCGACATCGTCGAGGTGGCGCGAGCGCAGCAGTTGATCGTCGTCGCCGACGAGATCTACGACAAGACGCTGTACGACGGGCATGAGCACACGAGCATCGCCTCGCTGTCCGACGACGTGCTCACCGTCACCTTCAACGGCCTGTCGAAGAACTACCGCTCCTGCGGCTACCGCGCCGGCTGGATGGTGGTCTCGGGCGACAAGCGCCACGCACGCGACTACATCGAGGGCCTGAACATGCTGGCTTCGATGCGGCTGTGCGCCAACACGCCGGGGCAGTTGGCGATCCAGACCGCGCTCGGCGGCTACCAGAGCATCAACGATCTGGTGGCGCCAGGCGGGCGCCTGTGCCGGCAACGCGATTTGGCTTACGAGCTGTTGACGCAAATTCCGGGTGTGAGCGTGGTCAAGCCCAAGGCGGCGCTGTACATGTTCCCGCGCCTCGATCCGAAGCTCTACCCGATCGACGACGACCAGCAGTTCGCCTACGAGCTGCTGGCCGAAGAGAAAGTGCTGATCGTGCAGGGCTCGGGCTTCAACGTGCCGGACAGCCAGCACTTCCGCGTCGTTTTCCTGCCGCACACCGACGACCTCGGCGACGCGATCGGCCGCATCGCGCGCTTCCTCGATCATTACCGAAAAAGACACGCATGAAACCCATCCAGGTCGGCTTGCTCGGCATCGGCACCGTCGGCTCCGGCACGTTCGCTGTGCTTGCACGCAACCAGGAAGAGATCCGCCGCCGCGCTGGCCGCGGCATCGAGATCGCTGTCGTTGCCGACCTCGACACCGCGCGCGCCGAAAAGATCGTCGCCGGCCGCGCCAAGGTGGTGGCCGACGCGCGTGCGGTGATCGCCGACAAGTCGATCGACATCGTCGTCGAGCTGATCGGCGGCTACGGCATCGCCAAGACGCTGGTGCTCGAGGCGATCGCGGCGGGCAAGCACGTTGTCACCGCCAACAAGGCGCTGCTCGCGGTGCACGGCAACGAGATCTTCGCCGCGGCGCAGAAGCGGCGCGTCATGGTGGCGTTCGAAGCCGCGGTGGCCGGCGGCATCCCGATCATCAAGGCATTGCGCGAAGGCCTCACGGCCAACCGCATCGAATGGGTGGCCGGCATCATCAACGGCACGACCAACTTCATCCTCTCGGAGATGCGCGCCAAGGGCTCGGACTTCGCGACGGTGCTGAAGGAAGCGCAGCGCCTGGGCTATGCCGAAGCCGACCCGACGTTCGACATCGAAGGCGTCGATGCGGCACACAAGGCGACGATCCTGTCTGCCATTGCGTTCGGCGTACCGGTGCAGTTCGACAAGGCCCATGTCGAGGGCATCACCAAGCTGCAGGCGGTGGACATCCGCTACGCCGAGCAGCTCGGCTATCGCATCAAGCTGCTCGGCATCACGCGGCGCAGAGATCAGGGCATCGAGCTGCGCGTGCACCCGACGCTGATTCCGACGAAACGCCTGATCGCCAATGTCGAAGGCGCGATGAACGCGGTGCTGGTGCAGGCCGACGCGGTCGGCACGACCCTGTACTACGGCAAGGGCGCGGGCGCCGAGCCGACGGCCAGCGCCGTCGTAGCCGATCTGGTGGACATCACGCGCTTGGCGACCGCCGACCCGGACCACCGCGTGCCGCATCTCGCCTTCCAACCCGATGCGATGTCGGACACGCCGATCCTGCCGATCGAGGAAGTGGTCACCGCGTTCTACCTGCGCCTGGTCGTCGCTGACGAAGCCGGTGTGCTGTCGCGCATCACGACGATCCTGGCCGAACACGAGATTTCGATCGACGCCGTGCTGCAACGGGAGAGTGCGGAAGGCGAGCGGCAGACTGATCTCATCATCCTCACGCACGACACCGTCGAAGGCCGCATGCGACAAGCGCTGGCGAAGATGCAGGCGTTGCCGACGGTGCTGGCGCCGATCGTCTCGATCCGCAAAGAGGAGCTTGCGTGAGGTACGTCAGCACGCGAGGCGACGCCACGCCGCGTGCCTTCTGCGACATCCTGCTGGAAGGCCTGGCGCCCGACGGCGGTCTGTATTTGCCGGCGTCGTACCCGAAGGTCGATGCCGCCACGCTAGCGCGCTGGCGCGCTTTGCCGTATGCCGATCTCGCGTTCGAGATCTTGTCGCTCTACATCGACGACATTCCGGCCGACGCTTTGCGCGCGATCTGCCGCCGCGTCTACTCGAAGGCGATCTTCGGCAGCGACGCGATCACGCCGTTGAAGCCGCTCGGCAGCGGCATCTGGCTCGTCGCCCTGTCCAACGGCCCGACGCTGGCGTTCAAGGACATCGCCATGCAGTTGCTCGGCGCGCTGTTCGAGTACGAACTGGCGCGTCGCGGGCAAACACTCAACATCCTCGGCGCCACGTCGGGCGACACCGGCAGCGCGGCCGAGTACGCCATGCGTGGCAAGCACGGCATCAACGTTTTCATGCTCAGCCCGCACGGCCGTATGAGCCCGTTCCAGCAGGCGCAGATGTTCAGCCTGCAAGACGAGAACATCCACAACCTCGTGGTCGAAGGCGTGTTCGACGATTGCCAGGACATCGTCAAGGCCGTCGGCAACGACCTCGAATTCAAGCGCGCGTATCACATCGGCACCGTCAACTCGATCAACTGGGCGCGGCTGGTCGCACAGGTGGTGTACTACTTCGCGGCGTACTTTCGAGCCGAGTCGCAGCAAGTGGACGTCGCTGTGCCGAGCGGCAACTTCGGCAACATCTGCGCCGGCCATGTCGCGCGCATGATGGGTCTGCCGCTCGGCCGACTCGTCTGCGCGACCAACGAGAACGACGTGCTCGACGAGTTCTTCCGCAGCGGCGCCTACCGCCCGCGCGGCGCCGAGCAGACGCACGAGACTTCGAGCCCGTCGATGGATATTTCCAAGGCGAGCAACTTCGAGCGCTTCGTCTTCGACTTGTTGCAGCGCGACGGTGCGCGCATCCAGCAACTCTTCACGCAACCGTCGTTCACGTTGACTGCGTTGGAGCACGCACGCATCGCCGGGTTCGGCTTCGTCTCCGGCCGCAGCATGCACGCCGACCGACTGGCGACGATCCGCGACACGTGGCAGCACTCGCAGACGATGATCGACACCCACACCGCCGACGGCCTGAAGGTGGCGCGCGAACATCAGCGCGCCGGCGTGCCGATGCTCGTGCTCGAAACCGCACTGCCGGCGAAGTTCGCGGCGACGATCCGCGAAGCCCTCGGACGCGACCCGGATCGGCCGCCGCGCTTCGAGGGCATCGAGGCCTTGCCCAAGCGCTTCACCGTGCTGCCGGCCGATGCGCGCGCCATCGAGCGCTACATCGAAACCCATGTCTAGCCTGTTGACGCTCGACGAAGCGCTGACGCGTCTGATCGAAGGCGCCACCGCGGCGCGCATCGGCCAGACCGACTCCGTCTCCACCTTCGACGCGCTCAGCCGCGTGCTGGCCCAGGATGTCGTCTCGCTGATCGACGTGCCGCCGCAGGACAACTCTTCGATGGACGGCTACGCCGTACGCGCCTCCGACGTGCGAGACGCCGGCACGGTGCTGCCGCTGTCGCAGCGCATCGCTGCCGGACATGTCGGCGCGCCGCTCGCCGCCGGCACCGCCGCGCGCATCTTCACCGGCGCGCAGGTGCCTGCCGGCGCCGATGCGATCGTGATGCAGGAGCAGTGCGAAGCCGTCGGCGACAGCGCCGTGCGCGTCAACGCCGTGCCGCAGCCGGGCCAGTGGATCCGCCGCCGCGGTGAAGACGTGCGCGTGGGCGCAGCGGTGCTTGCGCGCGGCACGAGGCTGACGCCGCAAGCGCAAGGGCTGGCAGCGACCGTCGGCGCGGCCACGCTCGACGTCGTGCGCCGTCCGCGCGTCGCC
>JANNJX010000267.1:0-5474 GCA_031396005.1 Burkholderiales bacterium | reverse complement strand
GAGCGCCTGGTCAATGTCCCACAGGATGTCGTCGATGTGCTCCACCCCCACTGAAATACGCACCATGTCCGGCAGCACGCCGGCAGCGCGCTGCTGCGCCGCGTCGAGCTGGCGGTGCGTCGTGCTGGCCGGGTGGCTGATGAGGGTGCGCGTGTCGCCGATGTTGACGAGGTGGCTCATGAACTGCGCGGCCTCGATGAAGCGCACGCCGGCCTCGACGCCGCCGTTGACGCCGAACGCCAGCAGCCCCGACGCGCCGCGCATCTGGCGCTTCATCAACGCGTGCTGCGGGTGGTCTTCGAGACCGGGATAGTTGACCCAGGCCACGCGCGCATCGGCTTGCAGAAACTTCGCCACCGCCAACGCATTGCTGCAATGCCGCTCCATGCGCAGCGGCAGCGTCTCGACGCCTTGCAGGATCTGCCACGCCGACATCGGCGACAGCGCCGCGCCGTAGACGCGCTGCGTCTCCATGCGGCAGCGCATCGTGAAAGCGAAGTCGCCGAAGGTCTCGTGGAAGACGACGCCGTGGTAGCCCGGCGATGGTTCGGTCATGCCCGGAAACTTGCCATTGCCCCAGGGAAAATCGCCGCGCTCGACGACGACGCCGGCCAGCGTCGTGCCATGCCCGCCGAGGTACTTGGTGGCCGAGTGCACGACGATGTCGGCGCCGTGCGCCAGCGGGTTGCACAGGAAGGGGCTCGGCACCGTGTTGTCGATCAGCAGCGGCACGCCGTGCGCGTGCGCCACGGCGGCCACCGCTGCGATGTCGAGCACCACCAGGCTGGGGTTGCCGAGCGACTCGGCAAACACCGCGCGCGTGTTCGGCCGCATCGCGGCTTCGAAGGCTGCGGGGTCGGTGGCATCGACGAACGTCGCCTCGACGCCGAACTTCTTCAGGTTCACCGCCAGCATCGTCACCGTGCCGCCGTAGAGCGCGCCCGCGGCGACAACATGGTCTCCCGCCTGCAGGATCGTCATCAGCGCCGTCGCCTCGGCCGCCATGCCGCTGGCGCAGGCCACCGCGGCGCGGCCGCCTTCGAGCGCAGCGACGCGCTCCTCCAGCGCCGCCACGGTCGGATTGGACAGGCGCGAATAGACGTTGCCGAAGGTCTGCAGGTTGAACAGGCTGGCCGCGTGGTCGGCCGAGTCGAAGACGAAGCTCGTCGTCTGGTAGATCGGCAGCGCGCGTGCGCCGGTGGCCGCATCGGGGATCTGGCCGGCGTGGATGGCCAGCGTTTCAGGATGGAACTTGCGGTCGGCCATGGTGTTCAGGTGGGGCGCCGCGCCGAAACCACGCGCGTGTTGACGCCGACCCAGTGGAGTCCGCCGAAGATGCGCGCGTGCTCGATCTTGACGCAGCGGTCCATCACCGAATGCATGCCCGCCGCACGCGCCAGTGCATCGGCCTCGCGGTTGACGACGCCGATCTGCTGCCACAACACGCGCGCGCCGATCTTCACGGCGGCCTGCGCGATCGGCAGCACGTCCTCGCTGCGGCGAAACACATCGACCATATCGACCGGCTCCTTCAAATCGAGCAGGCTCGCCACCACCGGCTGGCCGAGCAGCGTCGTGCCGGCCAGCCGCGGGTTCACCGGGAAGATGCGCCAGCCGTGCTGCTGCAGGTACTTGGCGACGAAGAAGCTCGGCCGGTGCCACTGGTCCGACAGGCCGACCATGGCGATGGTGCGTGAGGCCTTCAGAATGCGGCGCAGGCTGGCGATGTCGTCCATCAGCAGACTGTAGCGCTGCGGCTGGCTTCGGTCGCGCGGGGCGCTGTCCGAAGCGCCGGCTGCCGCTTGTCCTACACGGCGAACGGGCGCGGCCCGACTCGCCCCGGCGGCCTCGCGCACCAAGCTCGTCGTCATGAACAAGCCCGCCCTCCTCGTCACCAGCCTGACTGCTGCCACCGCCCTCGCCGCTGTGGTGGCCATCAGCCTGCCGTTGCACGCCGTGGCCGCCAGCGACGCCGAAGCGATCGCCGTGCAGAAGGCCACACCGCCCGACCGCAGCGGCAGTAAACGCATCGGCAAGGCTTCGTATTACCACTCGATGTTCGACGGCCGCAAGATGGCCAACGGCAAGCTGTTCGACGCTCGCGGCGCCAATGCCGCGAGCCGGACGCTGCCGTTGGGCACGATCGCGCGCGTCACCAATCTGGCCAACGGCAAGAGCGCCATCGTGGCCATCCACGACCGCGGGCCGTACGTCGCCGACCGCATCGTCGATCTCTCGCCGAAGATCGCCGCCGACATCGGCATCAAGCAACAAGGCGTGGCGCGCGTCGAAGTGGCGCCGATCACGGTGCCGCTGCCCGATGGCCGCCTGCTGATCGGTGACGCCGGCCGCGAAGCCGGCGACAGCGTCGTCGTGCGCTAACAACGCGACGCCGGGCCGGCGCATCGCGAGCGATCAGCGGCGCACCGATCCTTGCGCCGAGGCGTCTGCACTGACCGAGCGGTCGGCACGGGAAGCCTGGGCCGAACCGTTCGCCGAGGCTTCGGCCGAACGCGTGGCCGCTGCGGCGTTGCCGTTGCCGGCGACGCTCTTCGACGGCGGTGTCGGGGCAGCGGTTGGTGCCGTGGTCGCCGGTGCCGTCGGTGTGGCCGCTGCGGCCGGCGTTACCGGCGCACTCGTCGAGCTCGCGCCCGATGCGTCGGTACTGCGCTGCAACGCACCTCCGGCCTGCGACATGGCGCCTGCGTTAAGCGAGCGCTCGGTCGCACCGCGCGATGCGGCGGCGCTGCCGGAGGCACTGCCGTTGACCACGCCGCCGAGTTCGCTGCCACGGGCGCGTGTCGCATTGAACGCCTGGATCGACGAGACGAGAGCCCGCGAGCGGCGCAGCCAGACCTTCGTTGCCGAAGACGAAGGCGAGCAGGTCGGCGTGTCGACGACCGACGCGCAGATCGATGCCATCGCCGTGCGTAAGGCGGTGGCTCAACTGGGCGACGATCAGCGCGCCGTCGTCGGCTTGGTGCTGGTCGAAGGCCTGCCGTACAAGGAGGAGGCCGAGGTGCTCGGCGTGCCGATCGGCACGCTGACCAGCCGCTTGGCGCGGGCGCGCGAAACGCTGCAGGCGCTGCTCGGCGGGGTGGAAGGAGTGCGCGCATGAACTGGACCGACGGCGAGTTGATGGCCTACACCGACGGTGAGCTCGAGCCCGCGGCGCGCAGCGAGATCGAACGCGCGATGGCCGGCGAGGCGTCGCTGCGCGAGCGCGTCGCTGCGCTGCAAACGCAGCGCGATAGCGTGCGCGCGGCCTTCGCGCCGGTGCTCGACGAGGCGATGCCGGCGCGCTTGTCGGCACTGCTCGCGGCGCCGGTTGCCGCGGTGGTCGATCTCGATGCGGCGCGCGCCACGCGCAGCCCGCGTCGCCCGGTGGCGATGTCGTGGGCGCAGTGGGGCGGCATCGCCGCCAGCGTGCTGCTGGGCGTGCTGATCGGCATCAACATCGTGCCGCGAGAAGCGGCCGATGCGGCGCCGATCGCGCAGCAGCAGGACGGCCGGCTCGTCGCCGGCGCAGCGGTGGCGCAGGCGTTGTCGACGCAACTGGCCAGCGAACCGACCACCGGATCGTCCGTCGCCGTGCAGCTCAGCTTCGTCGACAAGGACGGCCGCTACTGCCGCACCTTCACCAGCGCCGCAATGGCGGGCCTGGCCTGCCGGCACGGCGAAACGTGGATCGTGCAGACCGTTGTCGCTGCGGAGCCCACGGCCCCCGGTGTGATGCGCCAGGCGGCGAGCGCCCTGCCGCGCATGCTGCTCGGTGCGGTGGACGAGCGCATCGATGGCGCGGCGCTCGACGCCGGCGCCGAGAGGCAGGCCCGCGACGGCGGCTGGCGGCGCTGAGTCGACAGCGCCGTGCCAAGCCGCTCAGGCCGACGTGTCGGGCTCGTCCGTCGGGTCGGGCAAACGCGGCGCCAGCGTGCGCGCCGGATCGGCCCGGTTGCCGCTGAGCGCGCGGCGCACGCCGGCCTGCAGAACGCGCACGTCCACCGGCTTGACCCAGTATTCGAACGCGCCCAGGCTCATCGCCTTGATGACGTCCATCGTCAGCTCGTCGCCGGTGAGGATGGTCACGCGCAGGCGCTGCAGCGCGATGTCTTCGCTCAACTGGCGCACGACCTCGAGGCCGGAGATGTCGGGCAGGTGCATGTCGAGCAGCACGAAGTCCGGATGCTCGCTGCGCACCAGGCGCACGCCGTCGTGGCCGGTCGCCGCGCGCATCACCTCCACGCCGGGGAAGTGCGCCAAACCGGCTTGGACCATGACGAAGTTGACGTCGACGTCTTCGACGTACAGCACCTTGCCGTAAAGCTCGGCATCGAGGGGGTCAGCGTCGGCAGGAAGGGACATCGCAGACGGTTTGCGCAGGGCGAACATCCAGGCACGCCGCGATCATAGGCACTTCGGGCGCCGCACGCAGGTATTGCTCGCCCCCTCAGGCCGGCTGCACCTCGAGCCGCCCGCCTCGATCGCCGAGCGTTTTCGTCAGCAGCGCCGCGGCCGCGTAGATGGCGTCGATCGTCGGCGTCGGCGTGTCGGTGATGCGCGCCAGCTCGACGACGCTGCCGACCAGCGCTTGCAGCTCCAGCGCGCGGCCGTGCTCCACGTCCTGCAGCATCGATGTCTTGTGCGCGCCCACGCTCTCGGCGCCGGCGATGCGCTGCTCAAGCGAGACCTTGAATTCCACGCCGAGCTTTTCACCGACCGCGCGGGCCTCGCTCATCATGCGCGCGGCCAGATCGCGGCTGGGCGGGAAGCGGCAGATGTCTTCCAACGTCGCGTGCGTCAGCGCGCTGATCGGGTTGAAGCTCAGGTTGCCCCACAGCTTGACCCAGATCTCGCTGCGGATGTCGCGCGACACCGGCGCCTTGAAGCCCGCGGCCATCATCGATTTGGCGAGAGCCTCGATGCGCGGCGTGCGCTGGCCGTCGAGCTCGCCGAGCGTGAAGCGGTTGCCTTCGATGAGTTTGACGACGCCCGGCTCGACCAGCTCCGCCGCCGGATAAACAATGCTGCCGATGATCCGTTCGACCTCGATGCCCGCGGCGAGCATGCCATCGGGATCGACGCTGGCCAGCGTGCGGCCGTCGAAGGCGCCGCCGAGCTTCTGGAAGTACCACCACGGCACGCCGTTGATCATCGTCACGACAACGGTCTGCGGGCCGAACAGCGCGCGCAGGCCGGGCAACAAGTCGCGCACCTGATGCGCCTTGGTGGTCAGCAGCACCGCGTCCTGCGGGCCGGCGTCGGCCGGATCCTGCACCGCGCGCACCGTGCTCGCGTGCTGCGTGCTGCCGTCGGGCAGCAGCAGACGAAAACCATGCGCGTTGATCGCTGCCAGGTTCTTGTTGCGGGCGATGAACGTGACCTGCTCGCCGGCGAGGGCCAGCTTCGCGCCGAGATAACCGCCGATGGCGCCGGCGCCGACAATGGCGTACTTCATTCGACTAGAACTCGCCTGA
>JANNJX010000247.1:0-1897 GCA_031396005.1 Burkholderiales bacterium | reverse complement strand
ACGGCGCTGCGGTACTGCGAGCGCAGGGCGGAGTTGGCGGCGTTCAGTTTCACGTCCTGACGCGCGCGCTTGAGGCCCGAGGCGATGCGAACGGTTTTCTTCTTGGCTTTGGTTGCGGTGGCCATGCTGGAGTTGAGTCTGCGACAAAAGGGCGCGAGTCTAGCATGCGAGACTGCGGGCCCGTCAGGCACGGCCCACGAGCTCGGTGGGCGCCTTCTGGACAATCCGCCCCCAATGAACCTCCTCAAGGCTGCTTCCACCGTCTCGCTGCTGACCCTGGCCTCGCGGGTGACGGGTTTGGTGCGAGAGCAACTCATCGCGGCCACCTTCGGCGCCTCGGCGGCCACCGATGCCTTCAACGTCGCCTTTCGCATCCCGAACCTGCTGCGGCGGCTGTTCGCCGAGGGCGCTTTTTCGCAGGCCTTCGTGCCGATCCTGGCCGCCAGCCGAGAGAGCGAAGGAGATGAGGCCACGCACCGCCTGGTCGATGCCGTGGCCACCGTGCTGGCCTGGGCCTTGCTGCTGACCTGCGTCGTCGGCGTGATGGCCGCGCCGATTCTGGTCTGGTTGCTGGCCAGCGGTCTCGAGCGCTTCGACAACGCGGTGCTGATGACGCGCGTGATGTTTCCGTACATCGGCTTCATGTCGAT
Source organism: Burkholderiales bacterium (assembly GCA_031396005.1). GTDB lineage: Bacteria > Pseudomonadota > Gammaproteobacteria > Burkholderiales > Burkholderiaceae_C > CADEEN01. The sequence goes on along the minus strand of JANNJX010000247.1, from coordinate 1,247 downwards.
GGTGGCGCTGGCCGCGGGCATCCTCAACACCTGGAAGCACTTCGCGGTGCCGGCCGCGACACCGGTGCTGCTCAACGTGGCGGTGATCGCGGCAGCCTGGCTCGGCGTGCCGTGGTTCCAATCGATCGGCATGCAGCCGATCTACGCGCTGGCCGTCGGCGTCATAGCCGGCGGCGTATTGCAGTTGGCAGTGCAGGTGCCAGCGCTGGCGCGCGTCGGGCTGCTGCCGCGCATCGGGCTGGCGCCGTCGGCGCTGCGCGCCGCCTGGCACCACCCCGGCGTGCATCGCGTTTTGAAGCAGATGGCGCCGGCGCTGCTCGGCGTGTCCGTCGCTCAGATTTCGCTGCTGATCAACACGCAGATCGCGTCGCATGTCGGCACCGGCGCGGTGTCGTGGCTGACCTACGCCGACCGCCTGATGGAGTTTCCGACGGCGCTGCTCGGCGTGGCGCTCGGCGTGGTCCTGCTGCCGCAGCTCTCGGCCGCGCAGGCGCGTGGCGATGCGACGCATTACGCCGGCCTGCTCGACTGGGGCCTGCGCCTCGTGCTGCTGCTGGCGCTGCCGTGCGCTGTGGCGCTGCTCGTCTTTCCGCAGCCGCTGGTGGCCGTGCTCTACCACTACGGCGCCTTCACCGAGCGCGACGTGGCGCAGACGGTGACGGCGCTGATGGGCTACGGCGTCGGCCTGATGGGCCTGGTCGGCGTCAAGATCCTCGCGCCGGGCTTCTACGCGCGGCAGGACATCCGCACGCCGGTGAAGATCGCCATCGTCGTACTGATCGCCGTGCAGGCGATGAACCTCGTCTTCGTGCCGCTGCTCGGCCACGCCGGGTTGGCGCTGTCGATCGGCGTCGGCGCGCTCGTCAACGCAACGTGGTTGTTCGTCGGCTTGAAAAAGCGTGGCGTCTACACGCCGTCGCCGGGCTGGGGCGGATTCGTGCTGCGCGTGCTGCTCGCCACCGCGGCGCTCGGCGGCCTGTTGTGGTGGGCGGCGCGGCACATCGACTGGCTGCATTCGGCTGGGTTCGTGCGCGCCGGTTGGGTCGCCGCGGTGCTGGCTGGCGCGGCGCTGCTGTACTTCGGCGTGCTGCTGGCTTGCGGCCTGAGGCCACGGCAGTTCATGCGCCGCGGCTGACCGATACACTTTAGCGTTGTGACCTCACTCCTCTTCGAACGCCCGACGCCGCTCGATTACTTCGCAGCGCTGGTCGCCGACGACCAGCAGTTTTCGCAGCTCGAAGCCGCGG
>JANNJX010000246.1:0-6743 GCA_031396005.1 Burkholderiales bacterium | reverse complement strand
TGACGGCAGCGTCGACTTCGCTGCGCTGCGCCGCCTCGTCGACTGGCACATCGCTGAAGGCACGTTGTGCATCGTCGCCGTCGGCACCACCGGCGAATCGCCGACGGTGAGCGTCGAAGAGCATTGCGAAGTCATCCGCGTCGCCGTTGAGCATGCCAAAGGTCGCATGCCGATCATGGCCGGCGCGGGCGCCAACTCCACGGCCGAAGCACTTGAGTTGACGCGCTTTGCGAAGAAGGTCGGCGCTACGTGCACGCTGCAGGTGGTGCCGTACTACAACAAGCCGCCGCAAGAAGGCCTGTACCGTCATTTCAAGACGATCGCCGAAGGCGTCGATCTGCCGCTGGTGCTGTACAACGTGCCCGGCCGCACGGTGGCCGATCTGCAGCACGACACGGTGTTGCGCCTGACGCAGGTGCCGGGCATCGTCGGTATCAAGGAAGCGTCGGGCAACATCGACCGCGCGGCGTGGCTGATCAAGCAGGCGCCCAAAGGTTTCTCGATCTACTCCGGCGACGATCAGACAGCGATCGGCCTGATGCTGCTCGGCGGCCACGGCAACATCAGCGTCACCGCCAACGTCGCGCCGCGCGCGATGGCCGAGCTGTGCGCTGCGGCGATGGCCGGCGACGGCAAGCGGGCTGCGGCGATCCATCTGAAGCTGCTCGCTCTGCACAAGCAGCTCTTCGTCGAAGCCAATCCGATCCCCGTCAAGTGGGCGCTGCATCGCATGGGCAAGATCGGCCCCGCGCTGCGCCTGCCGCTGGTGGCGCTGTCCGACGCGCACCATGCGCCGCTCGAGGCCGCGCTGCGCGAAGGTAGCGCTCTCTGACTCACCGCTCCTGCTGACAACCCTCCGGCCGTTCCCGGCGTTCGACCCCTGCCTCTGCCCTTTTCTATGCCGGCCGCCCCTGCCGGCCCGGCGCTCAAATGCAAGTTCAAAAGATGCTGCTCCCGATTCGCTCGACGCTTGCCGTGTCGATCCTGCTGGCCTTGGCCGGCTGCTCCACGGTGGACAACTTTCTGCAAGGCGACAAGGTCGACTACAAGAGCCAGTCGGTCAAGACCGCACCGCTCGAAGTGCCACCCGATCTGACACAACTGCAACGCGACGGCCGCTACGCGCCGGCCAGCGGCAGCGTCAGTGCCAGCACCTACCAGGCCGGCGGCGCGACCACGCTCAACCCGGCGGCGGCCAGCGGCGTCGCTGTCGTCGCCCCCGCCGCGATTGGCGAGATGCGCATCGTGCGCGAAGGCAACCAGCGCTGGCTGGTCGTGCCGATGCCGGCCGAACAGCTCTGGCCGCAACTGCGCGAGTTCTGGACCGAGCGCGGTTTCAGTCTCGTCCTCGAGAACGCGCAAGCCGGCGTGATGGAAACCGACTGGGCCGAGAACCGCGCCAAGATCCCACAGGACATCGTTCGCCGCACCGTCGGGCGTGTGCTCGACAGCCTGTACGACACCGGCGAGCGTGACCGTTTTCGCACCCGCGTCGAGCGCAGCGCAACCGGCAGCGAGATCTACATCAGCCACCGAGGCATGGTCGAAGAGTTCGTCGGCGATCGCAACCGAGACGGCACCACGGCCTGGGGGCCGCGGCCTGCCGACCCGGGCCTCGAAGCCGAGTTCTTGACGCGCCTGATGGTCAAGCTCGGCAGCAAGGAGACGGCCGCGCGCGAGGTGCTCGCCAAGGCCGCCACCGCACCTGCCGCAGGGCCGGCGCGCGCCCGCGCTGTGTCCGGCCAGCCGGTGCTGCAGGTCGATGAAGGGTTCGATCGCGCCTGGCGCCGCGTGGGCCTGGCGCTGGATCGCAGCGGCTTCACGGTCGAAGACCGCGACCGCGCCGGCGGCCTGTACTTCGTGCGCTATGTCGATCCAAAATTCGCCGCCACCAATGCCGAGCCGGGCTTCTTCGGCAAGTTGTTCAGCTTCGGCAAGTCCGACAGCGCCGGTGCGCCGGTGCGCTTGCGCATCGCCGTCAAGGGCGAAGGCGACAAGACCAACGTCACCGTGCAGAACTCGCAAGGCACACCCGAAGCGACTGACGTCGGACAGCGCATCGTCGCGTTGCTCGTTGACGACCTGAAATAAAACGCGCGGCCGGCGGCGGTGCTGCGCTTTTCATGCCTCGCCAGTGGCAGCAGCGGCAACGCCACGCTGGTCGAAGCGCGCCGCAACGAGCACGAACGGCCGACGCGGCTGCTGGTCGATTGCGGTCTGCCGCTGCGCCGTTTGACGGCCGCGCTGGCCGAACGCGGCTGCGGCCCCGCTGACCTCGACGCCGTCTTCGTCACCCACGAGCACAGCGATCACCTCGGCGGCGTGCTCGCCTTGCAGCGCCGACACGGCACGCCGGTGTGGACGAGCGCCGGCACCTGGTCGGCAGCGCTGGCGCGCGCCGGTGGTCGCAAGCCGGTGGCGAATACAGCGCGGCACGGGGCGAGCATCTCGATCGGTGCGCTCGAGTTGTTGCCATTTTCGGTGCCGCACGATGCGGCCGAGCCGCTGCAACTCGTCTGTCGTGCCGGCAACGCGAGTCTGGGCATCGTCACCGATCTCGGCGAGCCCAACGATGCGGTGGCACGCGCGCTGCAAGGGTGCGACGCGCTGCTGCTCGAATGCAATCACGATCGCGCGATGCTGGACGAAGGCGCGTACCCGGTGTGGTTGAAGCGGCGCATCGGCGGCGTGCGCGGGCATCTGGCCAACGAACAGTCGGCGGCACTGCTCGCGGCCTGCCGCCACGATGGTCTGCGGCATGTCGTCGCTGCGCACCTGAGCCGGCACAACAACGAACCTGCGCGAGCGCTCGCAGCGTTGCAGAGTGCAGCGCAAATCTGGTGCCTGCCGACACTGCACGTCGCAGATCGGGACACGGGCTGCGGCTGGATCGACCTCAGCTGATTCAGCACAGCAAAAAAAAGCCGCCCGAAGGCGGCTCTTGACGAAGCGAATCGGCGAACCGATTACTTCTTGACAGCGTCGGCCGCCTTGGCAGCGGCGTCCTTGGCGGCATCGACGGCCTTGCCGGCGGCGTCTTTGGCCGCGGCGGCAGCGGCGTCAGCAGCGGCCGAAGCAGCGCCACCGACAGCAGTCGTTGCAGCGGCGGCGGCCGAAGCGGCGTCGGTCACGGCTGCCGAAGCAGCAGCGGCCACGGGGGCAACGACGACCGGCGCGGCGGCCGGAGCTGCAGCTTCTTTCTTGCCGCAAGCAGCCAGAGCAACAGCAGCCACCAAAGAGGCCAGTACGAGCGACTTGTTCATGAGCGGTTTTCCTTGGGTGAGTCGAACGATTACCGACCATCGGCACGATTACCAACGGTCGGCAGGTTGGGATCCGGCTGTAACCCGTATCCAGCAAGGTCAGCAGACGACCTCTCAGGAGATTGCTGTGCTGCTGTGCCTAGCCCCCGATTGTAGCGAGCGTGCGGACTTTCCCTAGAGGCCGAGCGTGTTGGCGCCGAAACCCGGCTCGGAGCGTTGCAGCAATACGTCAACGACCTCGCGCCAATCGGCCACCGCCTCGTCGCTGCCCAGGGCATGGCCGCGCCAGCGCAGGCGGTCGGCCAACATCAGGCTCGACGGCCCCGCAAGCAGCAGCGTCGGCACCTGCGACGGCTCGACCTCGGTGGCAAACGCTTCGACCACATGAGCGAAGGTGCCGCGCCACGTGGTGAAGCGTGAGAACCGACGGGCAATGGTGTCGAAGCGCGAGCCGACCATCAACAGGCGGCGCTGCGGCAGGCGCGCCCATGCGCTCAGCGTGGCGAGGACGTCGGCATCGTCGAGCGGCCAGATCTCGAAATCGGTATCGACGAAGCACAGTTCGCGCTGGCGTTGGCGATACGCGTCGGCGAGGCTCCATCGCACGGCCTGTGTGAACGCATTGCGGCCGTCGATCAACGCACCGCGGTCCGGGGTTTGTCTCGCGTCATGCATGGCGATCGTCTCCTTCCTGGCCGTGCAACCAGCCGGCCATCAGCCATTCTGCAATCAAGGCGCGCGCGCCGGCGCCGAGGCCACGCATGTCGGGGGCGGCGAGCCTGCGCGTGTCGGCCAGACGCCGCATCAGCGTGGCGTCGCGGCCGCCGGCGCGAAACGACTCGCCGTTGATGAAGACCTGCCGATCGTCGTAGGCCATGCGCGTGCGGCGGTCGAGCACGAGGCTGTCTGTTGCGCTCAGTGCGAGGCCGCGATCGGCGTCGAACCAAACCTGCGATTTGGGCTCGGTGAGCCACTCGCCGAGCGCTCGCGCCACGGCGCCGGGCTCGGCGATCGCACGCGCCAGCGCTTGCTGCGCGAAGCGGTGCAGCGCCGCAGGCACGGCAGCCGGCTGCGCGGTCGCGGTCTGGCGGGCGTCGCGGTAGCGCGGCGAGGGGCCGTCGCGCGTGTCCTCGGCCAGGCGGTCGAGCAGCACCCGCGCCAGCTCGGCCTGCGTCGGCGCGCGAAAGCCGATCGACGCCGTCATGCAATCGGCGCCGACGGCCGTGCCCTCGTGCGCCCAGCCCGGCGGCAGGTAGAGCATGTCGCCGGGCTCGAGCGTCTGCGCTTCGGTGGGCTCGAAGCGTTTCAACATCTTCAGCGGCACGTCGTTGCGCAACACGGGCCGCACGCAGCGGCCGTAGCGCCAGTGGCGGCGGCCCGAGACTTGAAGCAGGAACACGTCGTAGGAGTCGATGTGCGGGCCGACGCTGCCGCCATCGCTCGCGTACGAGATCATCAGGTCATCGAGCCGTGCATCGGGCACGAAGCGAAAGTTCGACAGCAGCGCATGGGCGGCATCGACATGCAGATCGAGACCCTGCACCAGCAGCGTCCAGTTCGGCTGCGAAAGCGGCGGCAGCGCGCGCCGCGGCAGCGGACCTTGTCTCAGCGACCACTGCCTGCCATTGCGAATGGCCAGGCGCGACTCGACGTCCTCGCGTGCCGCCAACGCGAACAACTCGGCACGAGAAACCGGAAGTGCCTTGCCCAGCCAAGCCTGGCGCACCAGCAGCGGCGCCTTGTGCCAATGGCGGCGCATGAAGCGCGCCGGCGTGAGGCTGCCGAGCAGGGGCGCCGGCTGGTCGATGTTGATCATCGGCAATATTCTCGCCCTGTAATATCGTTGCCCCATGAGCGAAACCCTGATGACGATTCACAAACCCTGCGTCGTGGCGCTGACGTGGAAGCTCTGCGACGCGCACGGTGCGGACATCGACGAGCTGACCGAGCCGGTCGAGTTCTTCTACGGCGGCGACGACCTGTTGACCAAGGTCGAAGAGTCGCTCGACGGCCAGAGCACCGGCTTCGAAGCGCATCTGCACCTCGAGCCCGAACATGCGTTCGGCGATTACGACAGCGAGCTGGTCTGCTTCGAGAATCGCTCGTTGTTTCCGGATGGCATCGAGCCCGGCATGCGCTTCGAAGGCCTGCCCGAAGGCCACGCGACGCCGGACATGCCACTCGACACGATCTACACCGTGACCGAGGTCTATCCCTCGCACGTCGTGCTCGACGGCAACCACCCGCTGGCCGGCATGGCGCTGCGCCTGCATTTGAAGGTGCAAGGTGTCCGCCAGGCCAGCGACGAAGAGGTCGAGGCCGGCAGCGTCGGCGCCAACGTGTTCGACATCGCCAGCCTGATGCCGACGCCGTCGCGGCTGCAGTAGGCTACTTTTTTCCGGTCGAGCCGAAGCCGCCTTCGCCGCGTGACGAGGCATCGAAAGCGTCGACGCGGCGAAACGCCGCCTGCACCACAGGCACGATCACCATCTGCGCGATGCGCTCCATCGGCTCGATGGTGAACGCACTCTGGCCACGGTTCCAGCAGCTCACCATCAGCGGGCCCTGGTAGTCGCTGTCGATCAGGCCGACCAGGTTGCCGAGCACGATGCCGTGCTTGTGGCCGAGGCCCGAGCGCGGCAGCAGCATGGCGCACAAGCCGGGGTCGCCGATGTGAATCGACAAGCCGGTGGGGATGAGTTGCGCCTGGCCGGGCGCGAGCACCAGCGGCGCGTCGAGGCAGGCGCGCAGATCGAGGCCGGCGCTGCCGGGCGTGGCGTAGGCGGGCAGGTGCACGCTCATGCGCGCGTCGAGCACGCGAACTTCAATCACCCGACCCTTCGACACGGGGCCGTCGACAAGCTCAGTTCCTTGCTCCGGGCGAACGTTGAAAGTCATGCGGAAATGCGTTGCGAGATCTCGGCAACCAACTGCCGCGCCAGCGTCAGCTTGTCGGCATGCGGCAGCGCGCGCGTGCCGGTGGCGTCCACCAGCAACAGCGCGTTGTGGTCCTGGCCGAAGGTGGCAGGCCCGAGGTTGCCGACGATCAGCGGCACGTTCTTGCGCACGAGCTTGGCGCGCGCGTGCTGCTCCACCTCGTGGCTCTCGGCGGCGAAGCCGACGCAATACGGTCGCTGAGGCAATGCAGCGACGGTTGCGAGGATGTCCGCGTTTTCGACCAGTGACAGCGCCGGCGCGCCCTGCCCGGCTGCTTTCTTGATCTTGTGCTCGGCCGCGTCGGCAGGCCGCCAGTCGGCGACTGCGGCAGTGGCGACGAAGACGTCGTGCTGCGCTGCCAGCGGCAGCACCGCGTCGTGCATTTCGCGCGCGCTTTTGACGTCGAGGCGCCGCACGCCGGCCGGCGTTTGCAGTGCCACCGGCCCGGCGACGAGCGTGACCGCAGCGCCGGCCTCGGCGGCGGCACGGGCAATCGCAAAGCCCATCTTGCCGGAGGACAGATTGGTGATGCCGCGCACCGGA
>JANNJX010000242.1:0-6100 GCA_031396005.1 Burkholderiales bacterium | reverse complement strand
CGTCCATTTCGGACACCAGACGCGCTTCTGGAACCCCAAGATGGCGCCGTACATCTACGGCCATCGCAACAAGATCCACATCATCAACCTCGAGAAGACGCAGCCGCTCTTCGAGACCGCGTTGAAGTTCGTGCGCCAGCTGGCCAGCAAGCGCGGCACGATCCTGATGGTAGGCACCAAGCGCCAGGCGCGCGAAGTCATCGCCCTGGATGCCAAGCGCTCGGGCATGCCGTATGTCGACCAGCGCTGGCTCGGCGGCATGCTGACCAACTTCAAGACCGTCAAGGGCTCGCTGAAGAAGCTGAAGGAGATGCAGGCCCAGGTCGATGCCGGTACAGCGCCCGCGATCAAGAAAGAAGCGCTGATGTTCCAGCGCGAGATCGCCAAGCTCGAAAAGGACATCGGCGGCATCGCCGACATGAATGCGCTGCCGGATGCGATCTTCGTCATCGACGTCGGCTACCACAAGATCGCCATTGCCGAAGCCGTGAAGCTCGGCATCCCGGTGATCGGCATCGTCGACACCAACCATTCGCCGCTGGGCATCGACTACGTGATCCCGGGCAACGACGACTCGGCCAAGGCGGTGGCGCTGTACGCGCGCGCGATCGCCGATGCGGTGCTCGAAGGCAGGGCCAACTCGACCACTGAAGTGGTGCAGGCTGCCGCGGGCGGTGATGAATTCGTTGAGGTCAGCGAGGAAGCCTGACGCTCCTCGCGCTCTCACACGCAGGGGGCCGGTGTCGGCCCCTTTGTCCAAGTTTCAAGGAGTCCAAACAATGCCTGCTATCACCGCCAGCATGGTCGCCGAGTTGCGCGCCAAGACCGACGCGCCGATGATGGAATGCAAGAAGGCGCTGACCGAGGCCGAAGGCGACGCCGAGCGCGCCGAAGAGATCCTGCGCGTCAAGCTCGGCAACAAGGCCGGCAAGGCCGCGTCGCGGATCACCGCCGAAGGCGTGATCGCGGCCGCCGTGGACGGCACGACGGGCGCGATGGTCGAGATCAACTGCGAGACCGATTTCGTCTCGAAGAATGAATCGTTCCTCGCCTTCACGAAGGCGGCGGCGTCGCTGATCGCGCAGCACCATCCGGCCGACGTGGCCGGGCTGTCGGCTCTGGCCTACAGCCAGGACGGCTTCGGCCCGACGCTCGAAGACGTGCGCAAGGGCCTGATCGGCAAGATCGGCGAGAACATGTCGATCCGCCGCTTCAAGCGCTACAGCGGCGGCGGCAAGCTGGCGCATTACCTGCACGGCACGCGCATCGGCGTCATCGTCGAGTTCGACGGCAGCGAGGTGGCGGCCAAGGACGTGGCGATGCACGTTGCCGCGATGAAGCCGGCCGCGCTGTCGCAAGCCGCGGTGCCTGCGGAGCTGGTGGAGAAGGAACGCAAGATCGCCGCCGAGAAAGCGGCCGAGTCCGGCAAGCCGGCAGACATCGTCGCCAAGATGGTCGAAGGCTCGGTGCAGAAGTTCTTGAAGGAAGTGAGCCTGCAGAATCAGGTCTTCGTCAAGGCGGCCGACGGCAAGCAGACGGTCGAGCAGATGCTGAAAAGCACGAACACCGACATCAAGGCCTTCACGCTGTACGTCGTCGGCGAGGGCATCGAGAAGAAGGTCGATGACTTCGCTGCCGAAGTGGCGGCGCAGGTTGCTGCGGCCAAGGGTCAGTAGACGTTTCGGGGCTGCAGTTTGCAGCCCCTTAAACTTCGGCCTCACAACCACGCTGTCGCTTTCGCTCATGCCGGCCTACAAACGCATCCTGTTGAAACTCTCCGGTGAAGCGCTGATGGGCGACGACGCCTACGGCATCAACCGCGCGACGATCGTGCGCCTGGTGCGCGAGGTGCGCGACGTCACCAAGCTCGGTGTCGAGGTGGCGGTCGTCATCGGCGGCGGCAACATCTTCCGCGGCGTCGCCGGCGGCTCGGTCGGCATGGACCGCGCCACGGCCGACTACATGGGCATGCTGGCCACGGTGATGAACTCGCTGGCCCTGGCCGATACGATGCGCCAGGAGGGCATGACGGCGCGCGTGATGAGCGCCATCGCCATCGAGCAGGTGGTCGAGCCGTACGTGCGGCCGAAGGCGCTGCAGTACCTCGAAGAAGGCAAGATCGTCGTCTTCGCTGCCGGCACCGGCAACCCGTTCTTCACCACCGACACCGCCGCGGCGCTGCGCGGCGCCGAGATCGGCGCCGAGATCGTGCTCAAGGCCACCAAGGTGGATGGCGTTTACACCGCCGACCCCAAGAAGGTGCCCGATGCGAAGCGCTACACGACGATCACCTTCGACGAAGCGATTTCGAAGAATCTGCAAGTGATGGACGCCACGGCGTTCGCGCTCTGCCGCGACCAGAAGCTGCCGATCAAGGTGTTCTCGATCGTCAAGCCGGGCGCGCTGACGCGTGTCGTGATGGGTGAAGACGAAGGCACCTTGGTGCACGTGTGAGCAAGGATTCGAGACCATGACGATCGCCGACATCAAGAAGAACGCCGAAAGCAAGATGGGCAAGTCCATCGAATCGTTCAAAAACGAGTTGCACAAGATCCGCACCGGCCGCGCCCACCCCGGCATCCTCGATCAGGTGCAGGTGGACTATTACGGATCGATGGTGCCGATCAGCCAGGTCGCCAACCTGTCGCTGCTCGATGCGCGCACGATCAGCGTGCAGCCGTGGGAAAAGGGCATGGGGCCGAAGCTCGAGAAAGCCATCCGCGACAGCGGCCTGGGCCTGAACCCCGCTGCGCAGGGGGATCTGCTGCGCATCCCGATGCCGGCGTTGACCGAGGAGCGCCGCAAGGAGCTGACCAAGGTCGTCAAGCACGCCGGCGAAGAGTGCAAGGTGGCGGTGCGCAATGTGCGCCGCGACGCCAACGAGCACTTGAAGAAACTGCTCAAGGACAAGGACGTCACCGAGGACGACGAGCGCCGCGCGCAGGACGAGGTGCAACGGCTGACCAACAACGTCGTCGCCGAGATCGACAAGCTCGTTCACGCCAAAGAGACCGAGATTCTGGCGGTCTGACCGGCTGCTGCGGTCTCTCTTACCTCCACCGTGCAACGCGACCTGAATACGCCACGCCACGTGGCGATCGTCATGGACGGCAACGGCCGCTGGGCCAAGAAGCGTTTCATGCCGCGCTTCTTCGGTCACAAGCAGGGCGTCGATGCGCTGGTGCGCACGGTTCGGGCCTGCGCCGATCGCGGCATCGAGTACATGACGGTGTTCGCGTTCTCGTCGGAGAACTGGAAGCGTTCCAGCGACGAAGTCTCAGGGCTGATGGGCCTGGTGCTGGTGGCCGTGTCGAAGTACCTGACCAAGCTCGCCGACGAAGGCGTGCGCATCCGCATCGTCGGTGATCGCAGTGCGGTGTCGGACAAGGTGCGCGAGGCCTGGGACCACGCCGAGCGCGTGACGGCGCACAACAAACGCATCACGCTGTCGGTGGCCTTCAACTACGGCGGGCGCTGGGATATCGTGCAGGCCACGCGTCGCGCAATGACCGATGGCATCCGCGCCCAAGACCTCGACGAAGACGTCTTGTCCAAGCGCATGGCGATGCATTTCGCGCCGGACCCGGACTTGTTCATCCGCACCGGCGGCGAGGTGCGCATCAGCAACTTCCTGCTCTGGCAGGTGGCGTACTCGGAGCTCTATTTCACCGACTGCTTGTGGCCCGATTTCGGCGCCGAGCAGATCGACGCCGCCATTGCGAGCTATCGCGATCGCGAGCGGCGCTACGGCGGTCGCTTGCCGGAAGAAGCGCCAGCAGCACAGGCAGCAACCGCCTGAATGAATGTGGCCCGCAGCTCGCGATGCTCGCGTCCCCCGAGGGGATCTCAGGCCGCTCGGGGCGGCCCGGCGCTGGCCTGATGCTTCGAACGCGCATCCTCACCGCACTCGTGCTGCTGGCCTTTTTGCTGCCGGCCGTGTTTGCATCGACACCGTGGCCCTTTGCCATCGTTTCGCTGGTTCTGATTGCTGCTGCAGCGTGGGAGTGGGCACGCTTGAACGGCGTTAGCAGCATCGCGGCCATCGGCCCTGGCGCGCTGCTCGCGCTGGCCGGCGCGTGGGCGGTGTACAGCGGCGCGGTGGGCCGTATGCCGGCGACGTGGTGGTGGGCGACGCTGGCGCTGTGGGTCATCGGCGGTGTGTTCGTGTTGCGCGGCGGGCCGAGCGCGTGGCCGCGTTGGCCGGCAGCGCTGCGCTTGCTCGCTGGCCTCGTCCTGCTCTGGGTCGGCTGGCTCGCGCTGGCGCAGGCGCGTGTCGTGTCGGTCAACTTCGTGCTGTCGGTGCTGTGCATCGTCTGGATGGCCGACATCGGCGCTTACGCCGCCGGCCGCGCGTTCGGCAAGCACAAGCTCGCGCCGTCGATCAGCCCCGGCAAATCCTGGGAGGGCGTGTATGGCGGCCTGGTCGGGGTGATGCTGCTGGCGGTGGTCTGGACGCTGTGGGCCGACCGCGCGTTGCCGGTCGATGCGCCGAGCCTGTTCACGCGGCTGCGCGGCGCCTTCGGCTGGGTCGGCATGTTCGCTGCGAGCGCGATGCTGTCGGGGTTGAGCGTGGTCGGTGACCTGTTCGAGTCGCTGGTCAAGCGCGCGGCGGGCGCGAAGGATTCCAGCCGCCTGCTGCCGGGCCATGGCGGCGTGCTCGACCGCATCGACGCCTTGATGCCGGTGTTGCCGGCGGCGATGGCGCTGGGGTCGCTGACGTGAATCGCCAGCGCATTGCCGTGTTGGGCGCCACTGGCTCCGTCGGCGTCAACACGCTCGACGTGATCGCGCGTCACCCCGAGCGTTTCGATGTGTTCGCGTTGACCGCCATGCGCCGCGCCGACATGCTCGAACAGCAATGCCTGCGCTGGCGCCCGCGCTACGCCGTGCTCGGCGATGCGGCGGTGGCCAACGGGTTGCAGCAGCGTCTGCGCTCGCAAAGCCTGACCACAGAAGTGCTGAGTGGCCCGCGCGCGTTGACCGAGATCGCGTCGCACCCGGACGTGAGCACCGTCATGGCCGCGATCGTGGGCGCCGCCGGGCTCGAAGCCTGCGTTGCCGCGGCGCGCGCCGGCAAGCGATTGTTGCTGGCCAACAAGGAAGCGCTGGTCGTCGGCGGCCGCCTGTTCATGAACGCAGTGCGCGACGGCGGCGCGACGCTGCTGCCGATCGACAGCGAACATTCGGCGATCTTTCAGTGCCTTCCCGAAGACCGCAGCACCTGGACAGCGCGTATCGACCACATCGTGCTCACGGCGTCGGGTGGACCGTTTCGCACGCGCACGCCCGACAGCCTGCACGATGTGACGCCCGATCAGGCGGTGGCGCACCCGAACTGGGTCATGGGCCGCAAGATTTCCGTCGATTCGGCGACGATGATGAACAAGGCGCTCGAAGTCATCGAAGCGCGCTGGCTGTTCGACCTGCAACCGCAACAGGTGCGCGTCGTCATCCATCCGCAGAGCGTGATCCACTCGATGGTGGTTTGCCGCGACCACTCGGTGCTGGCGCAACTCGGCACGCCCGACATGCGCGTGCCGATCGCTTACGGCCTGGCGTTTCCCGAGCGCATCGAATCGGGGGCGTCGCAGTTGGACTTTGCAACGATGCAGAGCCTGTCCTTCGAGCCCGCCGACCGCGCGCGCTTCCCCGGTCTTTACCTGGCCTGGGATGCGCTCGAGGCGCCGGACGGCAGCACGACGGTGCTCAACGCTGCCAACGAAATCGCCGTGGCTGCGTTCTTGGACGGTGCGATCCGCTTCACCGACATTCACCGCGTCAACGAGCAGACCATCAGCGCCGTGCTGCCGGCTGCGGCCGATGGCGCAGCGATCGCCGACCTGCTGGCACTCGACGCCCGCGCACGCGCCGCCGCGCGCGACATTGCAAAGCGCCTGACATGTTAGTCACCATCCTCGCCTTCATCGTCACGCTGGCGATCCTGATCGTCGTCCACGAATACGGCCACTACAAGGTGGCGCGGCTGTGCGGCGTCAAGGTGCTGCGCTTCTCGGTCGGCTTCGGCCGCACGCTGTGGCGGCGACAAGTCGGCGACACCGAGTTCGTCGTCGCCGCGCTGCCGCTCGGCGGCTACGTGAAG
>JANNJX010000226.1:0-4236 GCA_031396005.1 Burkholderiales bacterium | reverse complement strand
CCGTAGTCGAGGTGCAGGTGGTAGTCGGTGATGCCGCCGTCCCAGTAGGCGCCGCGCGGCGCGCCCGGGATGTCGTGCACGGCGTCGAGCCAGAACGGGATCGAACCGCTGGCCAGGATGCTCGGCAGCAGGTTGGCCGCATCGAGCGCGACCTGCTTGGTGCGGAAGTCGTGCAGCGCAAACGGCAGCGGCTCGCGGGCGTCGGAAAACATCACGCGCTCCAGCCAGCCGCCCATCGCGCGCCGGCTGACGAGGTTGGTGGCAAAGGCGCCGAGGTAGCCCAGCGGCGTCGTCACACGGCCCTCGCGCCGCATGATGTGGCGGCCGCGGCTGGTGATGACGTGCAGCCGATAGCGCGGGTGCAGAAGGATCTGATCGACATGCCGGCCCAGGCCGGCATCGAGAACGTCGGCAAAGACGCGTGACACGTCGCGCGCCTTCGGAAACCGACCGGCCTGATGCGGGTAGGACTGCGCGATGTAGCCCTCGGCGAGCTGGCGCAGCGCCGCGTCGGCGTCGTCGACACACGCGCTGGCCATGCGCCAGGCGCCGATCGACGCCCCCATCAAATGCACTGTCTGCACCGAAGTCGGCAGCCAGTGCCCGAAGATGAACCGGTCGAGCGGATTGAGGGCCAAGCCTTTCGGCCCGCCGGCAGCCGCCGGGACGACGCGAACATCTTGGCGCCTCAGACCTTGCTCTCGAAGATGAGCCCGTGCTCGCGGGCCGGCAAGGACTTGCAGCGCGGGAATTTCCGACATGCATCGATGATGCGTCAGCGCTGACCTACGCCGTTGACAGCAGCGGCACAACTGTTGCGATCAGTCACATTCAGGTTCATCGTGAAGAACTTCACGGACAGGAGAAAATCGACCCCGATGCCGATGGCTATACCCTATGACTCCGTTCGCGCCCCCCTGGACCCCCGCCGCTTGCGGGTCGGCCGGTGGGCGCTCGTCGTTGCCTGCTCGTTGATCGCCGCGGCCCCTGCGCGCGCCGCCTTCGGATTCGACGACGTGGCCCTGCAAGCGCAGACGCTCGCCCAAACCCCGTGGCGCAAGCCGACGCCGCCCGATGCGCGCCGCGCCGCGCTCGACTACGACGCCGTGCGCCGCATCCAATTCCGCCAGCCGCAGGCCTTGTGGCGCGGCACGGGTTCGCCGTTCGAGATGCACCTCTTTCCGGTCGCCGGCGAGTACGTCGTGCGCGCGCTGGCGCTGCACGAAGTGACCGACGGCAACGCACGGCCGCTGACGTTGCCGGCGACGATCTTCGACAACGACGGCGTGCTGCCGCCCGACCCGGCCGGCAGCGCGGCTCTCGTCGCCGGCTGGAAGCTCACCTACCCGCTCAACGAGACCAGCAAGCGCGACGAGGTGGCGGCCTTCCTCGGCAGCAACTACTTCCGCGCGCTCGGCCAGGGCCAGCGCTACGGCCTGTCGGCGCGCGGCGTGGCCATCGACACCGCCGGCAGCGCCAATGGCGAAGAGTTTCCCGACTTCACCGCCTACTGGTTTGAAACGCCCAAGCGCGGCGCCACCGAGTTCGTTTTCCACGCCCTGCTCGACGGCCCGCGTGTCACCGGCGCCTACCGCTTCGTCTTGAAACCCGGCGCCGCCACCACCGTCGACGTGCGGGCCAAGCTGTTCTTCCGCGCCACCATCTCGACCCTTGGTGTGGCGCCGCTGACGAGCATGTACCTGCACGGCGACAACCAGCCCGCGGCCACTGCCGACTTCCGCCCCGAGGTCCACGACTCCGACGGCCTGCAGATCGAAACCGCGAACGGCGAGTGGCTGTGGCGCCCGCTGACCAATCCGCGCTCGCCCTTCGTCACCTCGTTTTCGCTGCGCTCGCCGCGCGGCTTCGGTCTGATGCAGCGCGACCGCGCCTTCGCCAGCTACGAAGACGTCGAGGCGCGCTACGACCTGCGGCCCGGCGCCTGGGTCGAGCCGATCGGCGATTGGGGCGCCGGCCGTGTCGAGCTGCTGCAATTCCGCACGCCGGACGAAACGCACGACAACATCGCCGCCTATTGGGTGCCGGCCGCGCCAGCGCAGCCCGGCGTGCCGCTCGAACTGTCATGGCGCGTGCACTGGCAGGGCCAGGCACAACGCTTGCCCCCAGGCGCGCATGTCACGCAGACTCGCACCGGCTACGGCTACACCCGGTCCCCGCAGCCGAAGCAGCGCCACAAGATGCTGATCGACTTCGCCGGCCCGGCGTTGCCTCCTACACAGGACACCGGCGAGCAGGCTCAGAATCTGCGAATGCCCGTAGAAGCCGTAGCCACTGCGTCCGCCAACGGCCGCATCGTTCGCGTACACGCCTACCCCAACCCGGCGCGCCAAGGCTGGCGCGCGACGTTGGAGTTCGACCGTGTCGATACGAAACAAGCGGTCGAGCTTCGTGTGTTCTTGCGCCAAGGAGCGAACACACTGTCCGAAACCTGGTCGTATGCGCTGGCCCCAGATTGAATCGTTTTCGAGCACTTCAATGAACAAAAGAATGTCGATGCCCCCGACCGCACCGCCCGTGATGCGCACGCCGATGCAATCGCGGCCCTGGTTCGGCCTGCTGCGCGGCAGCCTGGCCGCGTTGATGCCCGGCCTGCAGTTCTTCTGGACTTTGAACAGCCCGCCGGACTGGGTGTTCGCGGCCAAGCGCCGACGCCGCGCGCTGCTGCTGCTCGTGGCGCTGATGGCCGGCATCGCGACGGTGTTGATGGTGCAAAGCGCACCGGCCGATGCGGGCTTGGCCTGGGCCCTCTACGCCACGCTCGGCGTGCTGATGCTGGCCTGGGTCGGCGCCGGCCTGGCCACGGCGCTGATGGGCGCGCTGGTGCTGCGGCGCGGCGACCGCCATGCGCTGCGCATGAAAGACGAGCACGCACCGATCGACGCCCGCGCCCGCACCGCGGTCATCATGCCGATCTGCAATGAAGACATCTCGACCGTCTTCGCCGGCCTGCGCGCCACCTGCGAATCGCTGGCCGCCACCGGCGCACTGAAGCTGTTCGACTTCTACCTGCTCTCCGACAGCTCCGACGCCGCGGTGCGCGAGGCCGAAGTGCAGGCCTGGCAGCGCCTGCGCACGCTGCTCGGTGACGACGAGGTGGGCGATGGTGGCCGCGTCTTCTACCGCCATCGCCGCCGCCGCACCAAGCGCAAGGCCGGCAACGTCGCCGACTTCTGCCGCCGCTGGGGCGGCAACTACCGCTACATGGTCGTGCTCGATGCCGACAGCACGATGCACGGCGAGACGCTGGTGTCTCTCGTGCGCCTGATGGAGCAGAACCCGCGCGCCGGCATCGTGCAGACGCTGCCGCAGGCCTACGGCCACGACACGCTGCATGCGCGCGTGCAGCAGTTCACTTCGCGCGTGACGGGGCGCCTGTTCGCCCTGGGCATGGCGTACTGGCAGTTGGGTGAAGCGCATTACTGGGGCCACAACGCCATCCTGCGCGTCGAGCCGTTCATGCGCCATTGCGCCATGGCGCCGATCACCGGCAGCGGCGGCTTGTCCGGCGAGATCCTGTCGCACGATTTCGTCGAGGCGGCGATGATGCGCCGCGCCGGCTACGAAGTCTGGCTGGCGCCGCAACTCGAAGGCAGTTGGGAGCAACTGCCGCCAAACCTGCTCGACGAGTTGCAGCGCGACCGTCGTTGGTGCCAGGGCAACCTGCAGAACGCCCAGCTCATCGCCGAGCCCGGCTGGCGGCCGGCGCACCGCGTGATGTTCGCCGTCGGCGCGCTGTCGTACCTGATGGCGCCGCTGTGGCTGCTGTTCGTCGCCTTAGGCGCGATCGTCAGCGTCGATGCCGGCGCGGTCGCGCAGGGCGGCGCGCTGTGGGTGCTGACGCTGGTGCTGTTGCTGACGCCGCGCGCGCTCGGCGTGGCCGCTGTGTGGTTGAAGGGCGAGCACGCCGACTACGGCGGCCGCCTGCGTCTGGTGACGAGCGCGCTGTTCGAGCTCGTCGTCTCGGCATTGCAGGCGCCGGTGCGCATGCTCGGCCACACCAGCTTCGTCATCGGCACGCTGACCGGCCTGCGCCTGGAGTGGAAGTCACCGCCCCGAGACGCCACCGCCATCGGCTGGGGCGACGCGCTGCGCCGCGTCGGCCTGCTCGCCGTGCCGGCGGGCCTGCTGGTGTTGCTGGCGCTGCCGAGCGACGCACTGTCGGCGCCGCACGTGGCGCCGCTGCTGGCCGCGCTGCTGCTGGCCGTGCCGCTGGCC
>JANNJX010000164.1:0-2738 GCA_031396005.1 Burkholderiales bacterium | reverse complement strand
GTCGCGCGGCTGGCGGCGCTGGCGCGCTCGCTTGGCGGCGAGATCGAGCCTCCGCGTGCGAGCTGGAAGTACCAGCCGTTCGAAGCCGTGATGGGTCCGCGGGCGACGCGCGCGCTGATCCGCAACTGGCGCACCACCAAGCTGCTCACGCGGCGCAACTTCGACCTCTGCCTGCATCGGCTGGGAGCGTGAGCTTGGCCGCCTCCGCCTCCATTTCTTCGGATGCCGGCACGGCATTGCTGGCGCAGGTGCTCGAGCGTTTCACAGCCTGGCTCGATCGCTACGGTGAAACCTCGTTCGACCACCAGAGCTACTTTGCCGGTCCGATCGGCGGCGGCGCCAAGGCCCTGTACTACCGCCAGCCGAAGCTCGGCATGCTCGCCGTGGCACCGATGATCGCATCGGAGGCGCTGCTGCCCGCGGCGCGCCAGCTGTTCTGGCGCAAGCAGCGCTTCCCGATCGCAGACGCACATTACGCGATGGGTTTCGCCGCGCTCGCTCGCTTCGACGGCGCCGACCGCAAGAACTACCGGCGCGCGGTGCACTTCCTCGAAGTTCTGGAACAGACGCGCAGCCCGGGCTATTCACGCCACGCCTGGGGCTACCCCTTCGACTGGGTCACGCGCAACGGCGTGATGAAGGCGCACACGCCGCTGATCACCTCGACGGCATACATGTACGAAGCCTTCGACGCCGTCTACCGCCTCGACGGCCAGCAGCGCTGGCTCGATGTGATGAACTCCATTGCCGACCATGCCCTGCTCGACTTTCCCGACAAGGCGCTGGGCCCGGACGTGGCATGCGTCGGCTACAACCCGCACGACACCCAGGCCGAGGTGGTCAACGCCAGTGCCTACCGCGCCTTCCTGCTGTTTGGCGCCGCGCTGCGCTTCGGCCGCGACGACTACCGCCGCGCGGCCGAGCGCAACCTGGCCTACGTGCTCGGTGCGCAGTCGAGCAACGGTTCGTGGCGCTATGCCACCGACGGCGTGCGAGATTTCGTCGACCACTTCCACACCTGCTTCGTCCTCAAGTCGCTGTCCAAGATCGAAGCCCTGGGCAGCGTCGAGTCGCCGCGGCTGCGCCGCGCCATCGAGGCCGGCGTGCGCTACTACGTGCAGCACCTGTTCGACGCAGACGGCCTGCCCCGCCCCTTTGCCAAGGCACCGCGCCTGACCGTGTACCGCCACGAACTCTACGACTACGCCGAGTGCATCAACCTGGGCACGCTGCAGCGCGGGCGCTTCGCCGAACTCGATGCCCGACTGAAGAGCACGGTGGACGACCTGATGGCTCGCTGGATCAAGCGCGACGGCTCGTTCCGCGCGCGCCGCCTGCTGCTGGGTTGGGACAACGTGCCGATGCACCGCTGGGCCCAGTCGCAGATGTTCCGCAGCCTGGCGCTGCTGCTGTGCAGCGGAGCCGGCGCGCGCCGCGAAGAGGCGGTGGCGCAGCCCGCCGTTGCCGCGCGCGCGTCTAGCGCGCTGTCAGCCGCAGCTCACTGACCGCGCAGCCGAAGGACAGCAACCCATGTGCGGCATCTGCGGGCAGTACCACTTCGGCAGCGGCGAGCCGGCCTCGCGCGCCACCGTCACGGCGATGGCGCGCGCGATCTCGCACCGCGGCCCCGACGACGAAGGCTTCTACTTCTCCGGCCCACTCGGCCTGGGCTTCCGTCGCCTGTCGATCATCGACCTGGCCGGCGGCCACCAGCCGATGTCGGACGCCGACGAGACGGTCTGGGTGGCGTTCAACGGCGAGATCTACAACTTCCAGGAACTGCGCGCAGAGCTCGAAGCGCAGGGGCACCACTTCCGCACCAAGTCCGACACCGAGGTCATCGTCCACGGCTACCGGCATTGGGGCACCGGCGTGCTGCAACGCCTGAACGGCATGTTCGGCCTGGCGATCTGGGACGACCGCGCCAAGCGCCTGGTCGTCGCGCGCGACCCGGCGGGTATCAAGCTGATCTACTACCGCATCGACGGCGGCAGCGTCACCTTCGGCTCCGAACTGCGCGCGGTCCTCGCCGGCTTGCCCCAGCGGCCGGCGATCGACCCCACCGCCATCAACCTGTTCCTGCGCTACCGCTACACCCCCTCGCCCCTGACGTTGTACGAAGGCGTGCGCAAGCTTGCGCCGGGCACGATGCTCGTGGTCGAGAACGGCAAGGCCGAGGTCGAGCGCTGGTACGAGCACCGGCCGCAGCGCCTGCCCGACACGTTGTCGGATGGCGAAGCAACCGACGCACTCGCCGAGCTTTACAAGCGCGCGTTGAAGCGCCACCTGATCGCCGATGTGCCGCTCGGTCTGCTGCTGTCGGGGGGCGTCGACTCCGGCCTGCTGCTCGGCCTGATGGGCGAACACGGCAAAGACTGGCCGACCTACACCGTCGGCTACGGCAGCGCGGCGTTCAAGGACGACGAACTCGGCGACGCCGCCAAGACGGCGCGGATGTTCGGCTCGCGCCACGCCGAGGTGCAGTTGAGCCGTGACGCCTTCGAGCGCGCGCTGCCGCGCATCGTCTCGATCGTCGAGGAGCCGATCGCCGCGTCGTCGATCGTGC
The DNA here is from genome assembly GCA_031396005.1 of Burkholderiales bacterium. Classification (GTDB taxonomy): domain Bacteria; phylum Pseudomonadota; class Gammaproteobacteria; order Burkholderiales; family Burkholderiaceae_C; genus CADEEN01. The sequence goes on along the minus strand of JANNJX010000164.1, from coordinate 172 downwards.
CCATGCACTACGTTTGCGAACGCGCGCGCCAGGACGTGAAGGTGGCACTCGTCGGCCAGGGGCCGGACGAGCTGTTCGGCGGCTACACGCGTCACCTCGGCGTGCAGTACGGCGCGCAGTGGCGGCGCATGCCGGCGTGGCTGCAGCGGGCGCTGGGCGCCGGCGTCGAGCG
>JANNJX010000140.1:0-6664 GCA_031396005.1 Burkholderiales bacterium | reverse complement strand
TGCGCATCACCGACGCCGTGGCGCTCGATTGCGCGCAGGAGGCGGCGGGCCAGTTGCGCTTCGAGATCGAGGCTGCGTTCTCTCAAGGGCTGCCCAATACGCCGATGGCCAACGCCACCGTGCGCGTGGTCTCGGGCAACTTTCTCACCGCGCGCCCGGTCGGCATCGTCGATGGCGTGGACTTTCAGCACAGCGGCGTCGTGCGGCGTGTCGATGCAGTGGCGATTCGCCACGCCATCGAGGCCGGCGCCGTGGTGCTGCTCTCGCCGTTCGGTTTTTCGCCGACGGGCGAAGCCTTCAACTTGGTCATGGAAGATGTGGCGACGTCGATCGCCGTCGCCTTGCAGGCCGACAAGTTGCTGTTCCTCACCGAGTTGCCTGGCGTGCGCGAACGGCCGGACGATGCCGAAAGCGACATCGACACCGAACTCGCCCTGGCCGACGCCGAGCGGCTGCTCGCGTCGTTGCCGAATCCGACGCAACCGAGCGACGTTTCGTTCTACCTGCGCTACTGCGTCAAGGCCTGCCGCGAAGGCGTGGAGCGCACGCACATCCTGCCGTTCGCGGTCGATGGCGCGCTGCTGCAGGAGGTCTACACGCACGACGGCATCGGCACGATGGTGGTCGACGAAAAACTCGAGAGCCTGCGCGAAGCCACCAGCGACGACGTCGGCGGCATCTTGCAACTGATCGAACCATTCGAGCGCGACGGCACGCTGGTGCGCCGTGAGCGCACCGAGATCGAACGCGACATCAGCAACTACACCGTCATCGAGCACGACGGCGTGATCTTCGGCTGCGCCGCGCTGTACCCCTACCCCGAGGCCGGCACCGCCGAGATGGCGGCCCTCACGATCAGCCCGCAGGTGCAGAGCCAGGGCGACGGCGAGCGCATCTTGAAGCGCGTCGAGCAACGCGCCAAAGGCATGGGCCTGAAGAGTATCTTCGTGCTGACGACGCGCACGATGCACTGGTTCTTGAAGCGCGGCTTCGTGCAGGCCGAGCCGGAGTGGCTGCCCGAAGCGCGCAAACGCAAGTACAACTGGGACCGGCGCTCGCAAGTGCTGGTCAAAACCTTGAAATGAACCGATCGGAGCAATGACATGACGCGCATGGTGCAGTGCATCTACCTGAAGAAGGAAGCCGAGGGCCTGGTCTATCCGCCCTACCCGGGCGAACTCGGCAAGCGCATCTACGACGGCGTGAGCAAAGAGGCTTTCGAGCTGTGGAAGAAGCACCAGACGATGCTGGTCAACGAGAACCGCTTGAACCTGGCCGATGCGCGGGCGCGGCAGTACCTGGCGCGGCAGATGGAGCAGTTCTTCTTCGGCGGCGGCGCGGACAAGCCGGCCGGCTATGTGCCACCCGCGGATTGAGGGATACTGAACGCGAACGATTCGCATTTGTCTGTTATGCTTCCGGCCATCATTCACCGGGAGTTCCCATGCACCTCACGCTCAAATCGGCCTGCACCGCACTGGCGCTGACGGCCGCGGCCGCCGCCTCGGCTCAGCAGCCCACGCTCAACCTCTACTCGGCACGGCACTATCAGACCGACGAGGCGCTCTACGAGAACTTCACCAAGACCACCGGCATCAAGATCAACCGCATCGATGCCGACGACGCCGGCATCCTGGCGCGGCTGAAGACCGAAGGTGCGTCCAGCCCGGCCGACGTGATCCTGCTGGTCGACGCGGCCCGCCTCTGGCGCGCTGAAATCGACGGCCTGTTCCAGCCGGTCAATAGCAAGCTTCTCGACAGCCGCATCCCGGCCACGCTGCGCGGCAAGGACGACGGGCAAGGCCCGCAGTGGTACGGCTTTTCGACGCGCGCTCGCGTCGTCGTCTACGACAAGGTCAAAGTCCAGCGCAATGACGTTGATACCTACCAGGAACTCGCCGAACCGAAGAACAAAGGCAAGTTTTGCACACGCTCCGGCTCGCACCCGTACAACCTGTCGCTGTTCGGCTCGATGGTCGAGCACCTGGGACCGCAGAAAACCGAGGCGTGGCTCGGCGGTTTGGTCGCCAATATGGCCCGCGCGCCAAAAGGTGGCGATACCGATCAGATTCGCGCCGTCGCCAGCGGCGAATGCGGCATCGCGGTGACGAACTCGTATTACCTGGCCCGCCTGATGCGCTCCGACAAACCCGAGGACAAGGCGGCGATGGAGAAAGTCGGCGTTGTCTTCCCCAATCAAGCCGACTTTGGCACCCACGTCAACATTGCCGGCGCCGGCGTGGCCAAGAACAGCAAGAACAAGGAAGTCGCAGTGCGCTTCCTCGAGTATCTGGCTGGCGACTCCGCACAAGCCTATTTCGCCGACGGCAACAACGAATGGCCGGCTGTGGCCAGCGTCAAACTGGACAACCCGGCGCTGCGCGTGATGGGCGACTTCAAAGCGGAAACCGTGCCGGTATCGGCCGTCGGCCTGAATCAGGTGAAGGTGCAGCAAATGCTCGATCGCGTCGGCTACAAATAGACCCGATGCCATTTTCCGTGGTCGTGGGCTATATTCGCGGCCGCCCACACCACGGAGTCGATCGATGGTCAAACTGACGGATTTGCTGGCACAACGAGAAAACCTCGAAAAACAGATTGCCGAGGCGCAACGCGAAGCGCGTTCCGGCGCCATTGCGCAAGTCAAGGCGCTGATGGGCGAACATGGATTGACCGCGGCCGATCTGAGCAGCCGCGCCGGCAAATCCATCAAACCCGGCGGCAGCAAAGTGGCGGCGAAGTACCGCGACAAGGCCACTGGGCAAACCTGGAGCGGTCGCGGGCTTCAGCCCCGTTGGCTCAAGGCCGCCCTGGCGTCGGGCAAGAAGATTTCGGACTTCGCGGTCTGAGTCGACGCGCCTGGCCGGGCCGGGACGGCGCGGCCGCTACTCGAACGTCAGTTCGACCACACCCGGCATCGTTTCGCTGATCGGCTTGAAACGCCAGGCGGCCACCGCCGCTTGAGCTGCTTCGTTCAAGCCGCGGTGCGAGGTGCTCGCGATTTCGGTGCGGCCCACCCTGCCGTCCGGGCGCACGTCGAAGTTCACCACCACCGAGCCTCTGCCCAGGCTGCGAACCAGCCGCGACGGGAATTCGGGCTCGACGCTGGAGACGAGCTCGAGCTTCAGCGATCGCGGGGCCGCCACGGTCACCGGCGCCAGCGCCGCCACGGGAGCCACGGCATTGGCGATGGGCGCAACTGGCACGTCGGGCGGAGCCGCTGCGTCCTGTGATGGACGTGCGGCAGCCGGAACCTCGGCGCCACCCTGCAAGGGTTGCAACGGCGCATCAGCGGGCGCCATCGGCGGTGGCGATGTCGTGACGCGAGTGTCGGCGGGGCGGCCCTGCCCTGGCGCAGACGCCGGCCCAGCGACAGCTCGTGCCGTCGGCGCGCGCGGCGCGACCGCCGCAGGCAACGCCTCCTCGCGCGGCGTACGGCGCGGCTTGTCGGCATGCTGCAGGATCATGCGGAACACCTTGTCTGCATCGCGCTGTGCGCGCTCTGTCGGTGTCGGGCTCGATGCTGCGGGCACGGGTTGCGCCTGTGCCGTCGAGGCCATCGTCAGCACGGCAATGAGGCCGAGACAGGCGGCGAGAAGCTGCATGGCTTGATCGGGGGTTGGCACACAAACGCCGGTGCGGCCCCAGTGTAGGCAGCGCCGCCGGCCAAGCCCGTGACTGGTTGCACGCGGCGCTGCGCCGGATCGCGTTCGATAAACTCAGCACCGTGATTGCATCAGGTTTCATCGCGGATTTGTTGGCACGCGTCGATATCGTCGATGTGATCGGCCGCCACGTGCAGCTCAAGAAGGGCGGCGCCAACCTGATGGGGCTGTGCCCGTTCCACGGCGAGAAGTCGCCGAGCTTTTCGGTCAGCCCGAGCAAGCAGTTCTACTATTGCTTCGGCTGTGGCGCGTCGGGCGATGCGATCCGATTTCTGACCGAACACAGCGGCGCCAGTTTTCGCGATGCCGTGACCGACCTCGCCCAGCAAGTCGGCCTGACCGTGCCCGACGATGAACGCAGCGAGGACGAGCGCCGCGTCGCCGCGCAAACGAAGGCGCGTCAAGCCACGTTGACCGAAGTCCTCGAGCGCGCTGCGTTGCATTACCGCGCGCAGCTCAAAGGCAATCCGCGCGCCGTCGGCTACCTGAAGGGCCGCGGCCTGACGGGCGAGATCGCGGCGCGTTTCGGTCTCGGCTACGCGGCCGATGGCTGGCACGCCTTGGCCAGCGCGTTCGCGCAGTACGACGATCCGCTGCTCGTCGAGTCGGGCCTCGTCATCCTGCACGACGACGAAGGCCAGGATGAGAAACGCTACGACCGCTTTCGCGACCGCGTGATGTTCCCGATCCGCGCCGTCGGCGGCGAGACCATCGGCTTCGGCGGGCGTGTGCTGGACAGTGGCGAGCCCAAGTACCTGAACTCGCCGGAGACGCCGGTCTTCGTCAAGGGCCGCGAGCTCTACGGCCTGTACGAGTCGCGCGCCGGCATCCGCGCACGCGGCCACGCGCTCGTCGTCGAAGGCTACATGGACGTCGTCGCGCTGGCGCAGAACGGCTTCGACAACGCCGTCGCGACGCTCGGCACCGCGTGCACCGAAGAGCATGTGCGCAAACTGTTTCGCTTCACCGATTCGGTGGTCTTCAGCTTCGACGGCGACGCCGCCGGCCGACGTGCCGCCACGCGCGCGCTCGATGCCGCCCTGCCCCACGCCACCGACCTGCGCTCGATCCGCTTTCTTTTCCTGCCGCCCGAGCATGACCCGGACTCGTTTGTGCGCAACGAAGGCGCCCCTGCTTTCGAGCGCGCGATCGCGCAGGCCGTGCCGCTGTCGCGGCAGATCGTCGACGTGGCCCGCGAAGGCTGCGACCTCGGCACGCCCGAAGGCCGCGCGCGCTTCGTCAGCCAGGCGCGGCCGTTGTGGAGCGCATTGCCGGGCGATGGATCTGGCGGCCTGAAGCGGCAGATGCTCGCCGAGTTGAACAAGACGGCCTTGCTGCCCGACGGCGAGCTGGCGATGCTGTGGATGAGCCAGAGCGCTTCGCCGGCTGGTGGCATGCGCGCGACCAACGCGGCCCGCCGCCCGGTGCGCGCGCCCGGCGCCTTCGCCGCCAGCCGCCGCGCGCCGCGCAAACCGGAAGACCGCATCGTCCACCTGCTGCTCACCCAGCCAGCGTGGTGGGATCAGCTCACCGCCGAGGACCACGACCTGCTGCACGCGCTGCCGGCGCCACACGGCGCGCTCGTGGCCTGGCTCGAGCGCGACATCGTCGAGCACGGCCCGCGGCCCTGGGCGGCGGTGCGCACGGCCGTGACTGCCGACGACGGCGCGGCGAGCGCATTGGCTGCTCTGCGCATGGACGAGGGCGAAGAGTTCGAGGCCGACGCCTCGGCGCTGCGGCTGCTGCTCGATGACCGCTTGGTTCACATGCTCAACGCACGCCAGCGCGAACTGGAACCCGCTCTGGCGTTGAATGACGCCACGGCGGCCGCCGAGTACCGACACACAGGCGGGCGAATCCGCGACCTGAAGGCGCGGATGCAGCTGGCTCGTCAGGCGGCATCGGCCGATTGACCCCTTGATTTTTGACCGGGTTGGCGCCTTGGGCGATAATTCGAGGCTAACTGCTACGGCAACAGTGACTGCAGCACCTCCGGGCCCCGGCCACCCGCGACACGGGTTCGATCAATCAGGCCACCCCCACCCGCAAGGACTGCACCCGTACCGCGCGTCGCCACCGACTGCTCGGCCGTCACCCGCCAAAGCCCCGATCTGCCCGCCGAGGTGGCGAGCCGCTGCACCCCGCTCCGCGCTGCAGCGTGCCGTTGCTTCGGCCAGTGCGCACCGAGACCAGCCCAAGGATTGCGAATGACCGCGAAAAAGACCGCCCCCGCCCAGCCCACCAAACCGGTCAAGGCAATTGCGAAAGCCAAGGACGACGACAAGCAAGCCAAAAAGGCGCTGCCGGTCAAGGCGAGCGCCGCCAAACCGGCTGCCAAGGCAGCGGGCAAGGAAGACCTCAAAGTCAAGCGCGGGCCCAAACCCAAGGACGCGAAGGACGCCAAGGACGGCAAAAAGGGCGCGCTGCCGAAGCCGGGTGACGAAGATTTCGAAGCGCTGACCGCCGAACTCGAAGGCGAGGCCGAAGGCGAAGTCGGCGACGACGGCGAGGTCAAGACGGCCAAGGTCAAGCCGTTGCGGATGAAAGTGTCGCGCGCCAAGGAGCGCGCGCTGATGCGCGAGTTCGGGCTCGAGGAAACGACGCTGACCGAAGAAGAGGTCGCCAAGCGCCGTCACGAGTTGAAGACGCTCATCAAGATGGGCAAGACACGCGGCTTCCTGACGCACCAGGAAATCAACGATCACCTGCCGGAGAAGCTGGTCAACGAGGAAATCCTCGAGGCCATCGTGTCGATGTTGAACGACATGGGCATTGCGGTCTACGAGCAGGCACCCGATGCGGCGACGCTGCTGGTGGCCGGCGGCGGCACGACGACGGCGACCGAAGAAGAAGCCGAAGAAGCGGCCGAGGCCGCGCTGTCAACGGTGGACTCCGAGTTCGGCCGCACCACCGACCCGGTGCGCATGTACATGCGCGAGATGGGCACGGTCGAGTTGCTGACGCGCGAGGGCGAAATCGAAATCGCCAAGCGCATTGAA
>JANNJX010000131.1:0-12844 GCA_031396005.1 Burkholderiales bacterium | reverse complement strand
GTGTACTCCTTGATCGAGTAGTAGCGGTAGTACTGCGGAAAGTCGCGCACGATGTGCGCCGCCACGGCGGCGATGTCGCGCGCGCTCGACTTGTGGCCGGCCTCGGTCAAGCCGGTGACGTTCTTGAACGCCGTGTTCTTCAAACCCCAGGCCTGCGCCTGACGGTTCATCATGCCGACGAAGACGTCGAGGCTGCCACCGACGGCTTCGGCCAGCGCCACCGAGGCGTCGTTGCCGGAGACGACGACCATGCCGTGCAGCAGCTCGTCGACCGTGGGCCGCATCGTCGTGTTGATGAACATCAGCGACGAGCCGCCCTTGCGCTCGTCCCAGGCCCGCACGCTGACGGCAATCGGCTGCTCGAGCGTCAGCTTCTTGTCGCGCAGGGCGCCGAAGACGATGTAGGCCGTCATCAGCTTGGTCAGCGAGGCCGGGTCGGTGGCGACATCGGCGTCGCGTTCGGCCAGCACCTGGTTGGTCGTCAGATCCATCAGCAGGTACTGGCGCGCCGCCATCTCGGGCGGCTGCAGGGCTTGCCCTTGCGTAGGCAACGAGGCGAGCGCCGTGGCCGCGGCCACCAGCAGGGCAAACAAAGTTTTCATCGGGTCAGAGTTTGGTTAAGGCGGTGCGCGCAGATGCCGCACGACCAGGTTCCTGAGCAGCGGCAACTGGCCGTGGAAGAAGTGTCCGCCGCCGGGCACGACGACCACCGGCAGCGATTGTGGACGTGCCCAGTCCAGCGTTGCCGACAGCGGCACGACCTCGTCGTGCTCGCCGTGGACGACGAGTGTGCCCTGCGGCACCGCGGCGACGGTGAAGTTCTGTGTCGCCGGGCCGATCAGCACCAGCGGCTCGGCCTGCAAGGCCACCGCCGCGTGCGCAGCCACGTACGCGCCGAACGAAAAGCCGGCACAAGCCAGCGGCTCGTCGCCTCGACGCAAGCCGCGCGCCACCGCCAGCGCATCGTCGATCTCGCCGCGGCCTTCGTCCCAGGCGCCGGCCGAGCCGCCGATGCCGCGAAAGTTGAAGCGCGCCGCGCGCCAGCCGCATTGCACGAAGGCGCGCGCCAGCGTGACGACAACCTTGTTGTCCATCGTGCCGCCATGCTGCGGGTGCGGATGGCAGATCACGGCCAAGCCGCGGGCTGGCGCGTCGGGCTCGTCGATCGCACACACCAGATCGCCGGCGGGGCCGGCGACGGTCTGCTTGAGGGTGCGCGGGTTCAACGGCCCACGTCAGGCGAAAGAAGCAAACGCTCGACGATGTTGCCCTCAACCAGATGCGACTGCACGATCTCGTCGATGTCACTCTGATCGACATACGTGTACCAGACCGCCTCCGGATAGACCACCGCCACCGGCCCGCCGGCGCAGCGGTCGAGGCAGCCGGCCTTGTTGACGCGCACGCCGCCGGGGCCGTTCAGGCGCGCCGCCTTGACGAGCGATTTGCAGCGATCGAACCCGGCTTGCGCATCGTGGTCGGCGCAACAGGCTTCGCCGCCTTCCCGTTTGTTGAGGCAAAAGAAGATGTGGCGTTGGTAATAGCTCGGTCCTGTCATGCAGAAATTGTAGGTGGCGCTCTTGCAGCCCTACTCGCGGGCGGGCCGAACCAGACGCACCAACAGCCAAGCCAACGCGCCGTACGGCCACAACCAGCCGACCCACTGCGCCAGGCCGTGAAAGCGCACCAACCGCCCCTGCTCCCAGCCAGCCAGGCTGGCGGCGAAGTACGGATCGTTCGGCGCCTGGCCGACCAGCGAGACGAAGAACGCCAGCACCAGCACACCCAACGCCGCCGCCCAGCGCGAGTCGACGCCGGCCAGCGCCAGCGCCAGCGTGGCACCGCCGAGCAGCGCCGGCCCAGTGTGCGGCGACCACCAGGCCCAGGCGTGTTCGGCGCCGAAGTTGAGTGCGGTCGACATCGTCATCATGCCCACCGCCAGCAGCGCTGCGCCGGCTACCAGCAGCAGGCGGTGCCAACCGGCGCGCGTCGTCGCGTAGGCGACGAGGCAGGGCGCCAGCAGGCCCAGGCCGGTGATCAGTAACTCCTGCAGGCGGGACAGCGCGCGCAGCGACTCGGCGGCGGGTTCGACCGCCCACGGCGTGTCGGCCAGCGCCGCCTGCAGCCAGCCGTGGACCTCGCCCCAGACGTGGCCCAGCGCCAGCGGTGCCGGCGCTGGAAACAGCAGTGCCACCGGCCACAGCAGCAGCAACAGGAAAGCCCAGGCGCTGTCGCGCTCGAACCAGCGCAGGCGGATGCCGTGCCACTGTTCGAGCCAGCCGGTGGCGTGAATGCCCACCGCCGCAGCAGCGCCGGCGAGGGCACCGCCGAGGTTCCACATGCAGTCCTTCGCCGACGGCACGCGCGGCGGCAGGAACTGCTGTGCCACCTCGACGCCATACGACAGCGCGGCCGACAAGCCGAGCGCGACGGCCAACGCCCACAAGCGTGCGCCGCCGCTGCGCAACACCGCGATGACGAGCAGGGCGCCGATCGGCACGTAGCCGAGAAAATTGGAAAGCTCGTCGAAGCGCAAACGCTCCTTCGGCCAGGGCAGCCGCAGCCAGTCGGTGCCGGCCACGCCCTGTGGCCAGCGCCAGCCGACGAACGGGTACAGGCTGGCGTAGACCACCAGCGCAGCCAGCACGAGTACCAGCGGCCAGGCGGTGCTGCGGTGGGTTGCGCTCAAAACGGCTTGACGACAACCAGGACCACCGCGGCGATGAACAACAGCACCGAGACTTCGTTGAAGACACGGAACCAGCGTTCGCTGCGCCGGTTGCTGCGCTGCTCGAACTTGCGCAGCAGCGAGCGGCAGACATGGTGATAGCCGATCACGGCCACGACAATCACCAGCTTGGCATGCAGCCAACCGCCCGTGACGCCGTAGCCGAGCCAGAGCCAGACGCCGAGCGCCAGCGCCGGGATCATCAGCAGCGAGGCGAAGCGGTACAGCCGCAGGCCCATCATCAGCAGGCGCTCGCGCTCGGCCGGGCTGTCGTCCTTCACCTGGGCGAGATTGACCAGGATGCGGGGCAGATAAAACAGGCCGGCGAACCAGCTCGCCACGAAGACGATGTGGAAGGCCTTGATCCAGAGGTAGCCGGAGGTAGTCACGTGTACCCCTCGTCCGACGAGTACGTCGGCCGATCCCCCCAGGGGATGCGGGCCGGCTTGGGAGCGGCCCGGCGCACGGCCCGCTTGGAAGTCAGCACTGCGTATGTCATGAGTACGATTATCGAAAGGTCCGAATGGCGCAGAAAAAAGCCCCAGCCTTTCGGGCTGGGGCTGCAATGCCTTATCGCTGTCATCACGCTAAGGCACCTGCTCAGGGAGGTAAAGCAGGGAATGACGACCTCGCGGCTATCATTCGCTGGCCAATTTAGCTGAGTCCGTGACTGATGTAACGCCTCGGAAACACCGATGCCGCACGGGCGCTTGACCTCGATCGCCTTTGCCGGTAACGCCGCATGAGCCCTGTGCCCCCGCTGCCCCCGTTTCCTGCCAGCCGGCCGCGGCGGCTGCGCCGCGATGCGGCGATCCGCTCGCTGGTCCGCGAGTCGAGCCTGGCGCCGTCGGACTTGATCTACCCGGTGTTCGTCCTCGACGGCAAGAACCAGGCGCAGGACGTGGCCTCGATGCCCGGCGTGCAGCGGCTGTCGGTCGATCGGCTGTTCGCGCAAGCCGAAGCCTGCGTGTCGCTCGGCGTGCCCGTGATGGCGCTGTTTCCGGTGATCGACGTGTCGCTCAAGCACGCCGACGGCCGCGAGGCGCTGAACGCCGACGGCCTCGTGCCACGCGCGGTGCGCGAGCTGAAAGCGCGCTTCCCGCAACTGGCGCTGCTGACCGACGTCGCCCTCGACCCGTTCACCTCGCATGGCCAGGACGGGTTGATCGACGACAGCGGCTACATCCTGAACGACGAGACGGTGGCGGTGCTGGTCAGGCAGGCGCAGTTGCAGGCCGCGGCCGGCGTGGACATCGTTGCACCCTCCGACATGATGGACGGGCGCATCGGCGCGATCCGCTCGGGGTTGGAAGCCAGCGGCGCGATCCACACCAAGATCATGGCCTACAGCGCCAAGTACGCCAGTGCCTTCTACGGTCCGTTTCGTGACGCCGTTGGTTCGGCGAAGAACCTCGGCAAGTGCGACAAGAAGGTTTATCAGATGGACCCCGGCAACAGCGACGAGGCGTTGCGCGAGGTGGCGCTCGACATCGCCGAGGGCGCCGACATGGTGATGGTCAAGCCCGGCATGCCGTACCTGGACATCGTGCGCCGCGTCAAAGACGCCTTCCGCATGCCGACCTTCGCCTACCAGGTCAGCGGCGAGTACTCGATGCTCAAGGCCGCCGCCGCCAACGGCTGGCTCGATCACGATGCGGTGATGATGGAGTCGCTGCTGGCCTTAAAGCGCGCGGGTGCGGACGGCGTGCTGACGTATTTCGCGCTCGACGCGGCGAGCTTGCTGCGTGGTTGACCTGCGGCGGGCCGAGCGCCGGGCCGCTCCCAAGCCGGCCCGCGTCCCCTCGGGGGACCGGCTGACGTACCCGTCAGACGAGGGGTCCAAGTAGTGCGGGTTTTTCACCTCGGCGCCGATCGGTTCACTGAGCTGCCCGGCCTGCCGCCGCAAAAACCGACCAGCGGCTTTCTGTGGATCGGCGCGTCGCGGGCCGAGTTCGAGTTGAAACTGCCGGAACTGCAAGAGCGTCTGCAAGCCTGGGAGGGCGGGCCGCTGGTCGATCTGCACGTGTCGGATCTGCTCAACACACAGCTGCCGAGCGACTACGACTACACATCGTGGTACGACCTGCTGGTGTTTCGCCGCCTGCTGGCGGGCACGGGCAGCGACAAAAGCGTGCCTGCCGGCCGTTCCAGCAAGGCGATGCTGGCCGATGCGCGTGAAACGTTGACCTCGGTCGAGACCAGCCCGGTCGGCTTCGCGCTGTTCGACGCGCTGCTGATCACCGTCCATCCAGCCGACTGCGCGGTGCGCGATTTTTTCGCCCAGCGCCTGGCCGTGATGGCCAGCGGCAGCGAAGGCCGCAGCGCCACGCGCATGCCGGCCAACCCAGCCGACCTGATGCTGCGCATGGTCAATCACATGGTCGATGGCTACCTCGACCTGCGCCGCCTGCTGACGCGCCAGCTCGGCACCGTGCAGCGCGAACTGCTCGACCCGCACAGCCGCTTTCACGACTGGCCGCTGCTGCTCGACGCGCGCAATGCGCTGCACCAGTTGGAAGACACCTGCGAAGACCAGCGCGCCGCGATTCAGGAGTGGATCGACGCCCTCGATGAGTGGCCCGATGCCGCCGATGCCCACGCACGCCGGGAGCGCGAACTGCTGCGCGTGCGCTCGCGCGACGTGCAGGAGCACATCGAGCGCGTCTTGACGCATGTGCGGCGGCTCGAACAATCGGCCGAGAACGCGGTGCAGATGCATTTCTCGGCGCTGTCGCACCGCACCAACGCGATCATGCGCACGCTGACGGTGCTGACCGCGATCTTTCTGCCGCTGAACCTGATCACCGGTTTCTTCGGCATGAACTTCGATGCGCTGCCGCTGATCCACAGCGCCACCGGCGTCTGGATCACGCTCGGCCTGATGGCGCTGGTCGGCATCGGTCTGGGCGCCATCTTCTGGCGCAAGCGCTACCTGGGCACTCAGGGCCGGTAAGGATTGGGGTAGCCGAACGCCGCGAGCAGTTCGACCTCGCGCGCCTCCATCTTTTTGGCGTCGGCTGCGCGCTCGTGGTCGAAGCCCTGCGCATGCAGCGCTCCGTGCACGAGCAGGTGCGCGTAGTGCGCGTCGATCGGCTTGTGCTGCTCGCGTGCCTCGCGCTCGACCACCGGCGCGCACAGCACGAGGTCGGCGATAACCACAGGCTCGCGCTGGTAGTCGAAAGTGAGCACGTTGGTCGCGTGGTCCTGCTTGCGATAGTCGCGGTTCAGCGCACGGCCCTCGGTCTCACCGACGATGCGCACAGTGATTTCGGCCGGCGCTTCCAGCGCGGCGCGAACCCAGCGCGCAACGCGCGAGCGCCTCAACACGCCGCGATGCCGCCCGTCCGGTTGCTGCAACGACAGCCGCAATTCAAACGTCGCTTTGCTGCGCGCGCTCATACGCCTCGACGATCCGGGCCACCAGCGGATGGCGCACCACGTCGGCCGACGTGAAGCGCGTGAAGGCCACCCCGGTCACGCCGTGCAGCACCTGCTCGGCCTCGACCAGGCCGCTCGTCGCGCCCCTGGGCAGATCGATCTGGCTGGTGTCGCCGGTGATCACCGCCCTGCTGCCGAAGCCGATGCGCGTCAGGAACATCTTCATCTGCTCAGTCGTCGTGTTCTGCGCTTCGTCGAGGATGACGAAGGCGTGGTTCAGCGTGCGCCCGCGCATGAAAGCCAGCGGCGCAATCTCGATCGTGCCTTTCTCGAACGCCTTGGTCACGCGCTCCAGGCCCATCAGGTCGTACAGCGCGTCATACAGAGGGCGCAGGTAAGGATCGACCTTCTGCGCCAGATCGCCCGGCAGAAAACCGAGGCGCTCGCCGGCCTCGACCGCCGGGCGCGTCAGCACGATGCGCTGCACCTGCGTGCGCTCCAGCGCATCGACGGCGCAAGCCACGGCAAGAAAGGTCTTGCCGGTGCCGGCCGGGCCGATGCCGAACGTCATGTCGTGGCCGAGGATGTGGCGCAGGTACTGGCGCTGGTTCGGCGTGCGGCCTTCGAGATCGGTGCGGCGCGTGCGCAGCACGATGGCATCGGGGTCAGCGGCTTCGTCGTTGCGGCCCACGGCATCGGCAATCGCCATCTGCAGCGCCTGCTCGCCGATCGGCCGCGCCGCGCGGGTGTACAGCATTTGCAGCAGCGCCAGCGCGCGCTCGGCCATCGGCTTCGCGCCGTCGATGCGAAAGGCTTCGTTGCGGCGCGAGATGCGCACACCGAGCGCGCCCTCGATGGCGCGCAGGTGCGCATCGAGCGCGCCGCTCACGTGGGCCAGGCGGTTGTTGTCGGCGGGTGTGAAGGCGTGGCGAAGGATCAAGTGGGAATGCCAAGGATGCAACGAAAGCGCGATTGTGGCGGTCCACGCCTCCTGCACAATTGTTCGCCTCATGATCCGTCTTGTCGGCCACGCCTGTCGTTGTGCTCGCTTCGCGCTCGCGCTCGCGCTCGTGTGTGTGCTGGTGTCTGCACTGGTGCCGTGGGGCACGGCCTTCGCACAAGGCGCGGCACCAGGCGCGGCACCAGGCGCGGCCGCAGCACCGCTACAGCAGTTTGCCGACGCACTCGCAGCCGATGATGACGGCGCCGGCCGCTTCCCCACCGCTGCGAGCGCATCGGTCGTCGCCCTGCCCGACGAATGGGCGCTGTCGCGGCCGGGCATCGACACGCCGCGCTGGTACCGGCTGCGCTTCGATGCCGCAGGTGCACGGCAGGACAGCGCGGCGCTCGGCCTGCTGATCGAGCGCGTCTGCGGCAACGTGGCCGTGCAGCTCAACGGCCAGACGCTGCACGCGGCCGGTCGCATGCAGGACCCGATTGCGCTGGACTGCGAACGTCCGCTGTTGCTGCCATTGCCGCTGGCGCTGTTGCAGGACAGCGGCAACACGCTCGACCTGCGCCTGGCCGGCTACGCGCTCGAACAGGTGGCGTCGCGGCAGCGCGCCGCGGCGCTGTCGGCGCCGCAGATCGGCGACTACGACGTCTTGCATGCACAGCAGCGCCAGACGGTGCTGGCGAAGGCCGCGCTGCCGCAATTGGCGTCGAGCGCGCTGCTGATGATGGGGCTGGTGATCGCCGTGCTCGGCTGGTGGCACCGCCGCGAACGCCACCTGCTGTACTTCGGCGCGCTGTCGATCGCCTGGGCGGCGGTGACCTGGCGGGCGTGGTGGCACGGCCTGGGTTGGGGCCGTTTCGTCACCGAAGCGGCCCTGGTCAGCTTGGTCGGCCTGGTGGCGCTGCTGGCGATCCAGTTCCTGCTGCATTTCGCGCGCCGCCGCTGGCGCCGGGTGAGCTGGCTGCTGGCGGCGCAGAGCCTGCTCGTGCCGCTGTCGCTGGCGACCCTCGGGCCACAGCAAGTGCATGCGGCGGCGAGCGCCTGGTACCTGTTGTTCGTCGCCGAAGCGCTGCTGGCGATCGGCTACTTTTTGCATGTCGCGCGCACGGCGCAGCGGCGCGATTTCTGGCCGATCCTGGCGTTGTTGCTGATCACCGTGTTGATGGTCGGCATCGAGCTGGCGGGGCAACGCCTGCTGCTGCCGACGCTGTGGCGCACGCTGCCGCACATGGCCACGCCGCTGGCGTTTCTCGGCATGGGCCTGCTGCTCGTGCACCAGGTCGGCCGCGCGCTGCGCAGCGCCGAGGAGTTGCGCAACTCGCTCGAATCGCGCATCCGCGACAGCACCACGGCGATGGAGCGCAACTATGCGCAGATGGCCGAGCTGCGCGTCGAGCAGGTGACGCAGCAAGAAAGAAAGCGCATCGCCGCCGACCTGCACGACGACCTCGGCGCCAAGCTGCTGACGATCGTGCACACCAGCGAGAGCGAGCGCATCTCCACACTTGCCCGCGAGGCGCTGGAGGAGATGCGGCTGTCGGTGCGCGGCCTCACCGGCAAGCCGGTCAAGCTGATCGACGCCCTGGGCGATTGGCGCGCCGAGGTCGTCGGCCGGCTGTCGCAAACCGGTGTCGAAGGCGAGTGGCAGGCCCCCACCGACGATCTGCCGCAGACACTGTCGGCGCGTGCCTATGTGCAGACGACGCGAATCCTGCGCGAGGCGGTGAGCAACATCATCAAGCACAGCGGCGCGTCGCGCTGCTCGATCCGCTGCAACATCGCCAGCGGCGATTTCCACCTCAAGATCCAGGACAACGGCAAAGGCATCCCGCTCGAACTCGACGGCCGCCTGGACCGCGGCCACGGCATGACGAGCATGAAGCACCGTGCCAAGCAACTGCACGGGCAGTGCCTGGTCGAGTCGGGGCCCGGCTACGGAACCGTGATCCGCCTCACGATTCCACTGGAAAGGCACACGCTCGCGGCGTGATGCGGCCGCCCTCGGCTGCTAGCATCATCTGCCCCTAGTCCCGTCTTCCGGGAGACCATGCGATGAAGACCATTCTGTTGCTCGAAGACCTGCCCGAAATCCGCGCCTGGATGAAGGACCTGGTCTTGCGCGTGTTCCCCGACGGCCAGATTTCGGAAGCGGCACGTGTGCACGACGCGCGCGAACTGGTCTCGGCGATCAAGTTCGACCTGGCGCTGATCGACCTCGGCCTGCCCGACGGCTCCGGCGTCGATGTCGTCGAGAAACTGCGCGAGACGCAGAGCGAATGCCAATCGGTCGTGGTCACCATTCACGACGACGACGACCATCTCTTTCCGGCGCTGCAGGCCGGCGCCTTCGGCTACATCCTGAAGGAGCAGGCGCGCGAGCTGATCATCGAGCAGTTGCAGCGCATGGCGCAGGGCGAGCCGCCGCTGTCGCCGTCGATCGCGCGCCGTGTCATCGCCTACTTCGCCGCGCAGAACAAGCCGCAGGCCAACGCGCTGCCGCATGTGTCGCTGACCGAGCGCGAGAGCGAAGTGCTGTTGCGCGTGGCCAAGGGTTTCACGCTGCCGGAAATCGGCGTGCAGCTCGGCTTGTCGCGGCACACGATCGCCGATTATGTGAAGCAGATTTATCGCAAGCTCAACGTGAGCTCGCGTGCCGAGGCCGCGCTCGAAGCGCAACGACTCGGCCTCTTCCGCCGCTGAACGAAAAGCCGCGCGCCGATAATCGGCGCTCATGATCGGCCGCATCACCGGAACGTTGGCGGAAAAATCTCCGCCCAAACTGCTCATCGACTGCAACGGCGTCGGCTACGAAGTCGATGTGCCGATGAGCACCTTCTACAACCTGCCGGCGACGGGCGAGCGCGTCACGCTGCTGACGCACTTCGTCGTCCGTGAAGACGCGCAACTGCTGTACGGCTTTCTCACCGCGGCCGAACGCTCGACGTTCCGCGAGGTGCTGAAGATCAGCGGCATCGGCCCGCGCACGGCGTTGTCGGTGTTGTCGGGCCTGTCGGTGACGGAACTGGCGCAGGCCGTGGCACAGCAGCAGGCGCTGCGCCTGACCAAGGTGCCCGGCATCGGCAAGAAGACCGCTGAGCGACTGCTGCTCGAATTGAAGGGCAAGCTGGCGCCGGATCTGGGCTCGCCGGCCGCGGTCGCGAGCGATGCGCAGAGCGACATCGTGCAGGCCCTGGTGGCGCTGGGCTACAGCGAGCGCGAGGCGGCCACGGCAATCAAGGCCTTGCCCCCCGACGTGGCCGTTGCCGATGGCATCAAGCTGGCGTTGAAAGCCTTGTCGAAGTAGCGCCTGCCGACCGGAGAGCGCGCACCACAGCGCGCACCACAGCGCGCACCGCGATCAGGGCTTCTGGTTGCCGTGGGGGGGTGCCGGCGGCCGCGACATGACGTCGAACTCGACCTTGACCTGGCCGGCCTTCTCGAACTGCAGCGTCACCGGCACCTTGCTGCCCAGCGCCAGCGGCTGCTTCAGGCCGATGAACATCACGTGCAGCCCGCCCGGCTTGAACTCGACTGTCTTGCCGGCCGGCAGCTCGATCGCATCGAGCTGGCGCATCTCCATCACGTCGCCCTTCATCGCCATCGTGTGCAGCTCAAAGCGCTCGGCCAGCGGCGTGCTGCCGCTGACGAGCCGGTCGGCCGACGCGCTGGTGATCGACAGGAAACCGCCGCCGCCTTGCTGGCCGGGCACGGTGGGTCGCGCCCACGCCTGCTCGACTTTGACTTGAGCGAGCGCGGCGGTCGCAGCCAGGCTGAGCAGCGACGAGGCGACGATCGAGATGAGGGTGCGAGGCTTCATGGCGCCGATGGTACTGAACGGATAATCAGCGCATGAGCATCCAGACCGATGACCTCGGCGCCGCACCGGCATCGACCGTGCGCCGCATCGTCAGCGCCGCGCCCGCGTCGCCGAACGAAGAGGCCATCGAGCGCGCGCTGCGGCCCAAAGCGCTGCTCGATTACGTCGGCCAGGTCAAGGCCCGCGAGCAGCTCGAAATCTTCATCGCCGCGGCGAAGAAGCGCAGCGAAGCACTCGACCATGTGCTGCTGTTCGGCCCGCCGGGGCTGGGCAAGACGACGCTGGCCCACATCGTCGCCGCCGAGCTCGGCGTCAACCTGCGCCAGACCTCGGGCCCGGTGCTCGAAAAGCCGAAGGACCTGGCCGCCATCCTGACCAACCTCGAAGCGCACGACGTGCTCTTCATCGACGAGATCCACCGCCTGTCGCCGGTGGTCGAAGAGATCCTCTACCCGGCGCTCGAGGACTACCAGATCGACATCATGATCGGCGAGGGCCCGGCCGCGCGCTCGATCAAGTTGGAGCTGCAGCCGTTCACGCTGATCGGCGCGACGACCCGCGCCGGCATGCTGACCAACCCGCTGCGCGACCGCTTCGGCATCGTCGCGCGGCTGGAGTTCTACACGCCGGATGAGCTGGCGCGCATCGTCCACCGCTCGGCCGGACTGCTGCAAGTGCCGATCGACGCCGCCGGCGCCGGCGAGATCGCGCGCCGCTCGCGCGGTACGCCGCGCATCGCCAACCGCCTCCTGCGCCGCGTGCGCGACTACGCCGACGTCAAAGCCGAGGGCCGCATCGGCAAGAGCGTCGCCGACGCCGCGCTGGCGATGCTCGACGTCGACCCGCTCGGCCTGGACGTGATGGACCGCAAGCTGCTCGAGGCCATCGTGCACCGCTTCGACGGCGGCCCGGTCGGCCTGGACAACCTGGCCGCGGCGATCGGCGAAGAGAGCGGCACGATCGAAGACGTGATCGAGCCCTACCTGATCCAGCAGGGCTATCTGCAGCGCACGCCGCGTGGCCGCGCGGCCACGCAGGCGGCCTACCGTCACCTCGGCGTGGCGCCGCCGCGCCCCGGTGGCGCCGAACTCTTCGACTGACGCCCGCCCGCGGCGCTGCCCGGCTTCAGATCAGAGCTTCGATCACCAGCCGGTGGTACTTCTCGGCGATCAGCGCGCCGTGCGTCTTGGCCACTTCGGCCACTCGTGAGGCCTTCTCGTCTTCGGGCGCGAAGACAATCAACCAGCTTGCACCTTCCTTGGCCAGTTCCTGGTAGCGCCGCATCAGGCTGACCTCGTAGCCGAAGCCGGCCAGTCCGTTGGCCTGGGCGTCGGCGAGCATGCGGTCCATCTCGTCGTCTTCTTCGGCGGCGGTGTACTGGAGGATGTCTTCGGCCTCGAAGCCGGCGGCGCGCAGCGCGCTTGCCGCCGCCACCGCGCGATCGTCGTCGGGCATCGCCACGACGACATGGCCTGCCGGCTTGAAGGCGCCAAACGACTGCGGGTGATCGGCCTTGGTCATGCGTTCAAGGGCCATGGGCACAGACTCGTTTCGCAACCGACGCGCGGACTCGACGCCTGCCCCCTCAGGTGATGCAACCGCGCGCATCGACGGCAATCACACGCTCGACGACGCCATGGTCGAGCCCGCCGCGCACGCCGACCATCTGCTCGTGCAGGTTGACCGTCGGGTCGCAATGGCCGGGGACGAGCCAGACCGTCTCGCCCAAAGCCGGCAGCGCGGCGCCCTGCGCTGACTTCACGATGCCGTGCTCGTCGCCGCCGTTGACGAACTCGAGATCGTCGCGCTGCCATACGCGCGGCAGGCCGCTGTCGATGGCGTGGCTCTTGTGGCCGGCGTCGATCACCGCACGATCGGCGCTGCGGCTCATCACCTGGCTCTTGACGAACAGCGCGTGCTCGAAACGAGGCGCGCCGGGCAGCGCCTCGTTGTCGGCGTAGTCGCG